>CAYNWR010000111.1:0-7982 GCA_964400915.1 uncultured Burkholderiaceae bacterium | reverse complement strand
CCCCATGCAAACGCCGGCGGCACCACGGTGCCCACCTTGTACTCGGCCTTGTAGGCGCCTTGGGCGGCGGCCAGCCGTGGCAGGCCCACGGCGGCAAGGGACGCACCGGCGGCAAGCGCCAACTGACGGCGGCGCTGGGAAGTGGTTTTGGGGGTCATGGAAGGTCTCCTTCAGTCAAATCGTACGATACATCGGACTCACGCGAGTCTCAGAGCCCCAGGGTGCGTGGCAGCCACAAGGCCAGTTCGGGAAAGAAGAACACGGCCGCGATCATCACGAGAAAACTCACGATGAACCACAGCACCCAGGGAATCGTGGACTCCATCGTGACGCCCGCCATGCGGCAACTCACCATCAGGTTCACTGCCATCGGCGGCGTGAATTGTGCCTTGGCCACCACCAGGGTCAGCAGCACGCCGAGCCACACCAGATCCCATTGAAAGGCCAGCGCAACCGGGTACAGCAAGGGCACAAAGATCAGGAAGATGGAGACGCCATCGATGAACATGCTCACCACCAGCAGCGCCAAAAGCACCAGCGCCAATGTGCCCAGGCTGCCCAGGCCGGCGGCCTTGACCCATTGGGCGATGGGATCGGCCACCCCCAGGGTGTTGATGGCGTAGCTGAAGATGCCAGCCGCACCCAGGATCAGCATGATGACGGACGAGATCTCGGCGGCTTCCCGAAAGATCGGGAACAGATCGCGCCAGCCGATGCTGCGGTGAACCACCAGTCCGACAAACAGGCCGTAGGCCACGGCGGCCACGGCCGCTTCGGTTGGCGTGAACCAGCCAGCGCGCATGCCCCCGAGGATGAGCACGGGCGCCGCCAATCCCCAGGCGGCCTCCCGAAACGACTTCCAGAAGGGTGGCCGCGGCAGCACCCGCTCGTCGGCGCCAAAGCCGTGCTTGCGCGACAACCAGATGGCGGGGGCGATCAGGGCAATGCCGGCCATGACGCCGGGGATCATGCCGGCGGCAAAGAGCGCGGGCACCGATGCGCCTGGCACGAGCACGCTGTACACCACAAAGGCAATCGACGGGGGAATCAGGATGTCGGTGGCCGCGGCGGCACCGACGACCGTGGCAGAAAAGGGCGCCGGATACCCGGCGCGTGACATCGCTGCGATCATGACGCCACCCACAGCGGCCGCGTTGGCCGGGCCGGAACCACTGATGCCGCCCAGCACCATGGCCACCAGAATGGCCACGGTGGGCAACATCCCCGGCCCGCGGCCCACACAGGCGATGGCAAAGGTCACCATGCGCTGCGCGACCCCGGAACGGTCAAAGATCGAACCCACCAGCACAAACATTGGCAATGCCAGAAGTGGGTACTTGCCGATCGAAGAGTAGAAGTTCTGTGGTCCGGCCAGGGAGCCCCAAAGCTGAGCGTCGCCATTGGCGATCACGATGCTGACCAGACCCGCAACGCCCAGGCCCACCGCGATGGGCACGCCCAACAGCATCAAACCCAGGAAGGACAGCAACAAGAACGCGGCGATCATGGCGAGGTGGGCGTTTGGCGCCGGGCGCGCCACCAGGCCACAAAAAAGCGCACGGCAATCGCCAGCGCCAAGGGCGGAATGATCACCCCGTACCACCACAGCGGAACACCCAGGCCCATTGATGTCTCGGTGAAGCGGTATTGATCCCAGACCCAGCGCGCAAACAGCGCCGCCATGACGGCAAAGAACCCACACGACAGCGCCAGCGAAAACCGCTTCAGGCGCCGGCGCGGGGTCTCCGTGCCATCGGCATGGCGCCGATTGAAGAAGAACTCGATGCGGATGTGGGCATCTCGCGCTGCCACCGCGCTCGCGCCGGCCAGCGCCATCGCAACCATGAGCGTGACCGAAATCTCTTCGGTCCAGGCAAAGGATTCATCGGTGAGGTAGCGGGTGACCACATTCAGCAGCGTGATCAGCACCAGAAGTGCCATGCATGCGACGGCGATGATCTCTTCCGCGCGCGGACGGGTGCTGGACAGGGGGGGTGGCGCGACAGCTGCCGGTGAGGATTCGTCAATCACTGGTTTGGAAATGTTTGACACAGGGGACGAGATGGATAGCGCCCGTTCATGCCGAGCGGCTCATCGCTACAAGACGATGCCTCCATCGATGACAAGATTGGCGCCATGGGTGAACGAAGCGCCCGGCGAGAGCAGGTACACGATGCCCGCTGCGATCTCCTCGGCGCGGCCGATGCGGCCTTGTGCGGCCAGGCCTTCGATGCGAGCTCGGTGCACGGGGTCGGACAGCGGGGCTGCAATCATTGGCGTCTGTGTGGCGCCCGGCGACAGCGTGTTGACGCGGATGCCCTGCGCCGCGAGCACCCGTGCTGCGTTCTTTGCCAGTGCCATCACACCGCCCTTGCTGGCCGCGTAGGCAGCCGTGCCGGACAAGCCGCCACCGCGCAGGCCGGCGATGCTGGCCACGGCGCAGATCGCCGCGCCCGCATGCATGCGGCGCGCGGCTTCGCGCATGCACAGCCACGTGCCGACGACATTCACGTCATGGATGCGGCGAAAAGCGGCCACATCGATGTCCATGAAAGGTGTTGTGTCCACCACCCCCGCGCTGGTCACCAGGGCATCGAGGGCGCGGCCGAAGAAAGCGTCGGCCTGGACGAAGGCCGCCACCAGTGCGACCTCATCGGCGACGTCGGCCACCGCAAAGCCGTGCCGGGTGTCGGTGTGTTCCAGGCCCGCCTGCAGCGCCACGCGCTCGGCACCATCGCCTTGCAGGTCGATACCGAAGGTGTCGTACCCGGCCTGCGCCAACGCCAGGACGGTGGCTGCCCCGATGCCGCTGGCCGAGCCTGTGATGACACAGGCGGGATTCACAGCATGGCCCGCACCGCAGCGCAAATGGCCTCGGGCCCGACCCGCGATTGCTGTTCGAGCACGGGCGCATAGCCCACGGGAATGCGCGGGGCGCCCAGGCGTTTGATGCGGCAACCTGTCTGCTCGGCAGCGGTGGCTGCAATTTCGGCGCCAAACCCCGCCGCTTGCACGGCCTCGTGCACCACCAGCAATCTGCGGGTGCGGGCGCACGAGTTCAGGACCGTCTCGCGGTCCCAGGGCCAGATGGTGCGCAGGTCGATCAAATCGACGGCGATGCCTGCGGCCGCCAGGGTTTCACAGGCCTGTGCACACACCAATGCCTGGCGGCTCCAGCTGACCATCGTCAGCGCGTCGCCATGGCGACGCAAGGCGGCCTGTCCCAAGGGCACGGTCAGGGCTTCGTCCACCGGGCCTTGGGCGCCCCACAAGGTCTTGTGCTCCATGTGGATCACGGGATCGTCGCCACCCAGCGCGGCCGTGAGCAGGGCGTGGTTGTCTTGGGGCGTGGACGGGCAGGTGACCACGAGGCCGGGCATGTGGGCAAACCAGGCCTCCAGCGATTGCGAGTGCTGCGCGGCCGATGAGTCCCAGATGCCGATGGGAAGGCGGGCGACCAGGGGAACGCGGCCCTGCCCACCGAACATGAAGCGGTTCTTGGCGGCCTGATTGACGATTTCGTCCATGGCACACAGCGCAAAATCGACCACCCGCATTTCAACAATGGGTCGCAAGCCAGCCAGGGCCATGCCCACGCCAGCACCCATGATGGCAGCTTCCGAGATGGGCGTGTCGATCACACGGGCCGACCCGAAGCGTTGCTGCAGGCCAGCGTACTGACCGAAGATGCCGCCGCGCCCGACGTCCTCGCCGAGCACCACGACCCGTGGATCGCTGGACATCGCGCGCTCGACAGCGCGTGCAGCTGCCTGGGCGTAGCTGAGGGTGGGTGCTTCGCCTGTCAGTGCCATTGCCCGGCCCCCACATCCTGAACGTCGGCATAGGCCTGTTGGGCGTCCGGCCACGGCGCGGCATCGGCGTCGCGCAAGGCCTGCTCAACCTCTGCGACGGCCTCGGCATCAATGGCGTCCAGCTCCATTTTTGTGCCCGCTTCGGCCTTGTAGCGCTCGCGCAGCCGGTTGATGGGATCGGTCTGTAGCGCCGCCTCGAGCTCGTTGCGCGACCGATAGGCCGCTGGGTCCACCGAGACGTGCCCCTTGACGCGGTAGGTGATGGCGTGCAGCAGGCGCGGGCCGGCACCGGCGCGCACCTGCGCCACGAGCTCGCGCGTGACCTGCCAGACGGCCAGTGCGTCGTTGCCATCAACACGGCGCGCCGGCACTCCCATGCTTTCCGAGCGTTCCGATGCGCCGCCACCGGCTGTCACACCACCACTGGCCGTGGTGGCGCTCCAGCGGTTGTCTTCACAGACAAACAGGACGGGCAGGGCAAAAACCTGGGCCCAGTTGACGGCCTCCAGAAACGGCCCGCGATTGATTGCACCGTCACCGAAGAAACAAGCCGTGATGCCGCCGTCCTGGCCCAGGATCTTCTGCGCGTGGGCGGCGCCGACCGCGATGGGCAGACCGGCAGCGACCACGCCATTGGCCCCAAGCATCCCCACCGAAAAATCGGCGATGTGCATCGAGCCGCCCTTGCCGCCGTTGAAGCCCGTGGACTTGCCAAACAGCTCGGCCATCATGCGTGCCAGATCGGCTCCCTTGGCCAGGGTGTGACCATGGCCGCGGTGTGTGGATGTCAGGTAGTCGCTGGCCAGCAAATGGTCACAGACGCCGGCCGCCACCGCTTCCTGTCCCGTGGACAGGTGCAGGGGGCCGCGCACACGCACGCTGCTGCTGGCCTGCTGGCCATAGGCACTGACGCCACCCTGGCTGGCGATTTCGGCGGCGTTCTCAAAGGCCCGGATGCGGGCCATCGTGCGATACAGGCGCAGCATCGCGCCGCGCTCATCTGCCAGGCTGCTGCTGGAGTTGGTCAAATCTGGAGGCACCGAATGCGTTGACAAGCTTCAGTCGGCGTAGACACCCGCAGCCTTGATCACCGGGCTCCACTTGGCGATTTCGGATGCAACAAACTTGCGATGCTCGGCCATGTCGGTGCGGTTGTCGGTGACAACCACGGCACCCAGGCCTTCCTGCTTCTTGATGAAGTCTGGATCCTTCAGGGCCACCTTCAGCGCGTCGTTGATCTTCTTCTGCACATCCGCCGGCGTGCCCTTGGGCGCGTACAGGGCGTGCCAGATGGTGACGCGGAAATCCTTGACGCCGTTTTCCTGCATCGTCGGGATGTCCTTGAGGGCTGCCGGGGTCAGGCGCTTGTCGGTGGTGACGGCAAAAACCTTGACCTTCTTGCCTTCGATCTGGCTGGTGGTGTTGGTGGTCTGGTCACACATCAGGTCGACCTGCCCGCCGATGAGGTCCGTCATGGCAGGTGCCGTGCCCTTGTAGGGGACCGTGGTCATGTCCACACCGATCGCGGACTGGAACATCATGCCGCACAGGTGCGACGCAGAGGCCAGGCCAGCATTGGCCAGATTCACCTTGCCCTTGTTGTCAATGGCCCATTTGCGCAGCTCGGCAAAATTGTTGGCCGGCAGCGTGGGCTTGGCGATGACCGTCATCGGCACATCGTTGATCATGCCCAGGTACTCGAAGTCCGACTCGACCTTGAACGGCAGGTTGCGCACCAGGCTCGGGAACACGCCCATGGCGATGTGGTGGACCAGCAGGGTGTGACCATCCGGCACGGCCTTGGCGACCTTGTTGGCACCGATCAATCCGCCGGGTCCGCCAGCGGCGTTGTCCACCACCACGGTTGCACCCAAGGACTTGCGCATGGCCTCGGCCAGGTCGCGCGCCACGCGGTCGGTCGGGCCGCCGGCGGCAAAGGGCACGACGATCGTGACGTTCTTGCCCGCAATGGGGTAGTCGGCTGCCGCGACGGGGGTGGTTGCACTCAAGGCAAGGGCAAGGGGCAGCAGGGCGCCAAGGATGGCCTTCTTCATGAGAACTCCTTTGAGGGGTGAAGCCGCCAGAACGGGCTGGCGGCTGATTTGGCGGCGCCAATGCTATCGCGCGCGCCAACCGGGCGGCAGGAGGATACTACTTAGGCACGGCCGGTGCCGGTTTGCGCCAAATCAAGGACCAAGGCGGCAGTTGCGGGCAGCCGTGCGCAATAGTTCGCTACGCTATTTGTAGCTTCGGGCATCCTCGATGACCTTGCCGTCGTTGGGAAGGCTGCCGGGGGCCACACATTCGACCAGGCCGCGCAACTTGGTGACTTCGCGGATGGCCTGACCAACCCGCTCCTTCAGGCCTTCGTCGTCAGGCGCTTCGACCTTGAGCGTCATGATGTCGTTGGCCATTTCACCGCTCACGACCAGCCGTGCGCGCTGGATGTCACCAAAGCGGCGCAGGACCTCAGCCACCTGGCTGGGGTGGACGAACATGCCGCGGATCTTGGTGGTCTGGTCGGCCCGACCCAACCAGCCCTTGATGCGCTGGTTGGTTCGCCCGGTGGGACAGGCGCCGGGCAGGATGGCGGACAAATCGCCCGTGCCGAAGCGAATCAATGGGTAGTGCGGATTGAGAACCGTGACGACCAGTTCGCCAACCTCGCCTTCGGGCACCGGATCGCCGGTGCCCGGGCGAACAATCTCGACCAGCACGTGCTCGTCGATGACCAGGCCCTCGCGCGCCGAAGTTTCGTAGGCCACCACCCCCAGATCTGCCGTCGCGTAGCTTTGATAGATGGCCATGCCCTGTGCGGCAAACCAATCGCGCAGGCTGGGCGGAAAGGCTTCGCCACCCACCAGGCCCTTGACGATGCTCAGGCGCGCACCGGTCGCCTCGGCCTTTTCGGTGAGGATGCGAAGGAAGCTGGGTGTGCCTGTGTAAGCGGCGGGCCGCAATTCGGCGATGGCCTGCAGTTGCTGTTCGGTCTGGCCGGTGCCCGCGGGAAACACCGTGCAACCCAGCGCAAACGCGCCGGATTCCATGATGTAGGCGCCCGGGGTCATGTGGTAGCTGAAGGCGTTGTGCACCAGGTCGCCCGCCCGCAGGCCGGCGGCATACAACGCCCGTGCGCAGTGCCAGTAATCCGATACGCCTGCGGCCTCGGGTTCGTAGATGGGGCCTGGCGACGCGTAGATGCGCGACATCGAACGCCCACGCACCAGAGCGCTGAAGCCTCCAAAGGGGTCGGTGGCCACGCTGCGTCGCTGACGTTCGAACAACTCGTGTTTGCGAGTCACCGGCAAGCGTGCCAGCGCGGCACGCGAGTCAATGCCTGAGGCGTCGACACCCTGCAGGATCTCGGCGTAAGCCGGACTCGACTGCTGGGCGTTGGCCACCAGACCCGGCAAGGCCGCCAGGAGGCCCGACTCGCGCTTGGCTGGATCGCGGGTCTCGAGGGCGTCGTAGTACGGAGAATCGTGCGACATATCAAATTTATAGCAAACAATTTAGATTTGACGCTCGCTCAGAGTGCAAAGCGCTTGAATTGGAGATCAAGCGCTTCGTTTCACGCTGTTGATGGGCGCCGCCACCACTCATGGACATCAGAAACTTCGCCTGGCGCTGACCTGAGCTGGGGGCTCATGCCAGCCAGCGCTTGCGTCGGCGGTAACTCTTCACATCCCGAAAGCTCTTGCGCTCGCCACCACCGACGCCCAGGTAGAACTCCTTCACATCCTCGTTGCTGGCCAGGTCCTTGGCGGCGCCATCCATCACGATGCGACCGCTTTCGAGGACGTAGCCATAGTCCGCATAGCGCAGCGCCATGTTGGTGTTCTGTTCGGCCAGCAGGAAGGTGGTCTTTTCCTTGGTGTTGAGGTCTTTCACGATGTTGAAGACCTCCTCGACGATCTGCGGGGCCAATCCCATTGATGGTTCGTCCAGCAAGACCAGGGTCGGGCTGGCCATCAGGGCGCGGCCGATCGCACACATCTGTTGCTCGCCGCCCGAGGTGTATGCCGCCTGGCTGGTGCGCCGCTGCTTCAGGCGCGGAAAGTAGGTGTAGACCTTCTCGAGGTTGCGCGCCACCTCGGCCTTGTCCTTGCGGGTGTAGCCGCCCGTCAGCAGGTTTTCCAATGACCCGCCCGACACGTAGCGCATGACGAT
>CAYNWR010000110.1:0-8013 GCA_964400915.1 uncultured Burkholderiaceae bacterium | reverse complement strand
CTTCGTGGCGCCCGGCATCGCCATTCTGTACGCCCTGCTCAACGAGGCCGAACCCTGGGGAATCGACCGCGCCAAGGCCGCCGAGATGGGCTACGAGATCGAATGGGACGCGGCCATCGAGTCGCTCAAGGCCATGCACAAGCGCGGCGTGCGCATCCTGCCCGGCGGCGACTACGGCTTCGCCTTCACACCGCACTGCCAGAACGCCCGCGATCTCGAGTTCTTCATCAAGTACCTGGGTTTCTCGCCCATGGAGGCCATTCGCTGCACCACCCTGTATGGCGGCCAGATCATGATGAAACCCAAGGAGTTGGGCGTCATCAAGCCCGGCTACCTGGCCGACATCCTGTTGGTCGATGGGGACCCGTTGGCCAACATCGCCATCCTTCGCGACGCCAAGCGCATGCTGGCGGTGATGAAGGACGGTGTCTTTGCCAAGGCGCCGCCGCTGTCGCAGAACCAGGCCGCGCGTCGTGTGGCCTGAGGCCCCAGTCATGCAAGGTCCAACCGTGTCGCGGATACCAAGCCCAAGCCCAGGTGCAGACTGCGAGCGCCACACATGACCGATCGTCAAAAGCTCTGGGTCTGGTTGCTGGTGGGCGGCCCGATCGCCGTGTTCTCGATCTGGGCCCTGACCGACAACACGCGCCTGTTTGTGGTGACGCTGCTCAATGGTCTGACGCTGGGCAGCCTCTACTTCATCGTGGCAAGCGGCTTCACATTGGTGTTCGGTCTCATGCGCAACGTCAATCTGGCGCACGGCTCGTTGTACCTGCTCGGCGGCTACATCGGCTACCTGGTGGCCGATCGAACGGGCTCCTGGGTTCTGGCATTTGCAGCCGGGTTTGCTGCTGCGGCCCTGGCCGGTGTGCTCATCCAGGTGCTGATCCTTCGGCACATGCAGGGCCAGGATCTGCGCCAGACCCTGGTGACCATCGGCCTGTCCATCGTGATCGCCGACCTGCTGCTGTGGATCTTCACCGCCCAGGTTCACCAGATGGAGGCGCCACAATGGCTGCAAGGGCCCATTCGCGGCCTGCCCATCGTCAATGCCTATTCGGCCTACCGCCTGAGCCTGCTGGGCTTCGGCATCGTGATCGGGGTGGCCCTGTGGCTGCTGCTGACCAGGACACGCGTGGGCATGATGATCCGTGCGGGCGTCGACGACCGCGCCATGCTCTCGGCGGCCGGTGTCAATGTGAACCTGGTTTTTGCCATCACCTTTGCGCTTGGCGCTGGCCTCGCCGGTATCGGCGGCGTGATTGGCGCGGTGGAGTTGTCCATGGTGCCCGGCGAGGACACGCGCCTGCTGCTGGCCTCGCTCATCGTGGTCATCGTGGGGGGCATGGGCAGCATCGTCGGTGCGGCCATTGGTGCGGGCATCCTCGGATTGGCCGAAACCTTCGGCCTGGCCTATGCGCCCACCTACAGCGTGGTGTTCACCTTCGTCATTCTCATCCTGGTGCTGGCTTTCCGCCCGCGCGGCATCATGGGGAGGCCGGCATGAGCTTGCCGCAGCATGAGTGCCCATCCATGATCGCGGCGGCCGGTGCGGGGTCGGCGTCATGAGCGCGGCACAGTGGCGCAAGGCGATGAACGCCAACGGCGCCTCGGCCGCCGGCGCGACGCCGCACGCCGGCCAGGCGATCCGCTCCATGCCCAGCGCGGCCCTGCCGCAGGCCGAGCCCGACCCCTACGCCGACAGCGACGCACCGCGCTGGCTCAAGTTCCTCTGGCGGCACCTTTCCTTGCGACACGTCCTGAGTCTTGCCGCGCTGGTGCTGTTTCCCTTTGTCGTGTCGCCCTTTCTGGTGTTTCAGGTGGGCGCGCAGTCCCTCGTGCTGGGCACGGTCGCACTGTCGCTGACCTTCCTGGGCGGGTATGCGGGCATGGTGTCGCTCGCGCAGATGACAGTGGCCGGCATCGCAGGTTATGCGGTGGGCATCCTCGGCACCAGCGGCACCGCCCTGAGCCTGGGCTGGCCCTGGTGGGTGGTGATTCCCTTTGCCGTGTTGATCGCTACCGTGTGCGGGACGCTGGTGGGGTGGCTCTCGGTTCGCACCGAAGGTATATACACGATCATGATCACCTTGGCGATCGGCGTGGCCTTTTACTACCTGGCCCTGCAGAACTACACGGTGTTCAACGGTTTCCAGGGATTCCAGAAGGTCTACCCGCCCACCGTCTTCGACATCGACTGGCGCTCGCCGACACCGTTTTACTTCCTGAGCGCCACCTGGGCCCTGCTCGCCTACCTGTTCGTCAAGTACGTGGTGCGCGCACCGTTTGGCATCGCAATGCAGGGTATTCGCGACAACGCGCGTCGCATGGCCGCGCTGGGCTACAACGTCACGGCCCATCGTGTGGCGGCCTATGCCATCTCCTCCCTGATCGCGGCGGTCTCGGGCGTGCTGCTGGTTTGGTACAACGGACTGATCGTGCCGGGATCGGTGGGCACCTCCTGGCTCATCAACATCCTGGTGATTGCGGTGCTGGGCGGCATGAAGCACCCGATCGGCTCCTTCATCGGCGCGCTCATCTTCGTGTTGCTGCAGACCTTCGCCATCGATTTCTTCGACCGCGAGCGCTACAACCTGGTCATCGGCGTGGCCTTTCTGGCCATCGTCCTGTTTTCCCCCGACGGTCTGCTGGGACTGTGGTCGCGCCTTCGGGCTCGCCACGCCCGGGCGCAGGCCTCCAAACCACCGATGCGCTAGGCGCGCGTCACTTTTCAACCCAAGGAGATAACGCATGAACGTACAGAAACGATTTGTCCTGAGCACCCTGGGCGCCGCCGCCTTGGCAGCCTCGCTGGTCACGGGCGCCCAGGCGCAATCGGGTGCCCCCGTGAAAATCGGCTTGCTGGCCACCCTCGAAGGCCCGTTTGCTGCGGGTGGCGCCGACGGCATGCGCGGCGCCGAGCTGGCGGTCAAGCAGCGCGGTGGTGTGGTGGCCGGCCGCAAGATCGAAATCATCAAGGCCAGTTCGGACGCCAAACCCGACGTGGCTGTCAACGCCACGCGCAAGCTCGTCGAGCAGGACAAGGTCGACATCATGGTCGGCCCGCTCTCCGGGGGCGAAGGCATTGCGGTCAAGGACTATTCCAAGACCCAACCCAACGTCACCTTCATCAACGGCGGTTCGGGCGCTCAGGCCACGACGCTGCAAAACCCCTCGCCCAACTTCTTCCGGTTCAACACCGAAGGCGCGCAATGGATGGTGGGCCTGGGCAAGGCCGCCTTGGACAAGGGCTACAAGCGCGTCATGGTCATCGCCGAAGACTACGCGTTCCCGTACTCGCAGGTGCAGGGCTTCATGTCCGAATACTGCCGCCTGGGTGGCAAGGTGCCGGTCAAGGCCTGGGTGCCGTTGGGCGGCAAGGATTACAGCTCGGTGATCGCCCGCGTGCCCAAGGACGTCGACGCCCTGCTGGTGGTCTTGGGCGGCGCTGACGCCGTGAACTTCCTCACGCAGTACGAGAACGCGGGCGGCGACAAACCCATGCTGGGCGGCAGCATCACGGTGAGCCAGGACGTGCTGAACTACAAGGGCAAGCGGCGCGATTCGCTGGTCGGCACCATTTCAGCCGGCCCCCTGGCGGACACCTTCGACGGCGCTGACTGGAAGGCTTTCGTTGCGGACTACCAGAAGAACTTCCCGGTGTCTGCCGGCGGCTATCCCAGCCCCAGCCTGTTTGCGTACGTGTACTACGTGAACATGAAGGCCGCACTTGACGGCCTCGCTGCCGTCAACGGTGATCTGTCCGGCGGCCAGGCCAAGTACCGCGAGGCGCTGCAGAAGATGGTGCTCAAGACCCCCACGGGCGACGTGCGTCTGGACAGCAACCGCCAGGCCATCGGCACAACGTTCGTGACCGAAGTGGTCAAGGACGCCAAAGGCGAACTGACGACCAAGGTGGCGCGCAAGGTGGACAACGTCGATCAGCTCCTGGGCATGAAGAAAGAAGAGTTCCAGATGGGCAGCCGCGACGTTCCCGCCTGCCCCTGATCTCCCGGCACGACGATCGAGCAACCAGCAATGGCATCCATCACCAGCATCCGGGGGCGGCGTGTGGCCGCCAGCCAGGGCCATGCGGCAACGGCAGGCGCCTTGGCGCCGCTGGCGTCCAACGACGCGCTGGTGCTCGAATCCGTCGGCCGCAGTTTCGGCGCCCTGCGCGCGGTCGACGGCGTCAGCCTGTCGGTTCGCGCGGGGCAGAAATACGCCGTCCTCGGCTCCAATGGTGCGGGCAAGACAACCTTGTTCAACACCATCACGGGTGATTTCCCGCCCTCGGCGGGCGTCATCCGCTTTTTTGGCGAAGACATCACGCTGCTGCCGCCCCACGAACGCATCCGCAAAGGCTTGCGGCGCACGTACCAGTCTTCCCTGCTGTTTCGCGAGCTGTCGGTGCGCGACAACCTGTTTCTGGCCGTGCGCGGCAGCGCCGGTGGGCGCTACAGCTTTCTGCGTGCCGGCCGCACGCACGCCTCGACCTTGGCCACCGCCGATCTGCTGGCGCGCGTGCGCCTGGATTCGGTGGCCGATCAGCCCGTTGCGACCTTGTCGCACGGACAGCAACGCCAGCTGGAAATCGGCATGGCCCTGGCCGGCGCCCCGCGCCTGATCCTCTTCGATGAACCCGCGGCCGGCCTGTCGCCTGCCGAACGGCGCGAGTTGGTCGCCCTGCTGCGCTCGCTGCCCAGCCACATGAGCTTTGTGCTCATCGAGCACGACCTGGACATCGCCCTGCGTGTGGCCGAATACGTCACGGTCATGCACAACGGGCGCGTGCTGCGCCACGGCACCCCCGACGAGATCGAAAACGATCCGCAAGTCCAGGCCATCTACATGGGCAAGGGACACTAGCATGGCCTGGCAACGTGGCAAGAACCGAAACCCCACCGAGCGCGCGGGGGGTCCAGCGCTGGTGGTGCAGGATCTGGACGTTTACTACGGTCAGGCCCATGCCCTGCAAGGTGTGAGCTTCACGCTCGATCGCGGTGTGCTGGGTATCGTTGGTCGCAATGGCATGGGCAAGACCACCCTGTGCAATGCGATCGCCGGCCTGGTTGCTGCCACGGGCAGTGTGCGGGTGGACGGGACCGAATTGCGCGGGCTGGAGCCCCACACCATCACGCGCCACGGCATCGCCTACGTGCCGCAGGGCCGGCGGGTCTGGCCATCGCTCACGGTTGATGAAACCTTGCGCCTCGTGGCCCGCGATCGGCGCGAAGTCGATCGTGTGTACGCGATGTTCCCGCGCCTGGCCGAACGCAAGGGCAACGGCGGATCGCAACTGTCGGGCGGCGAGCAACAGATGCTGGCCATCGGCCGTGCGCTGCTGCTGCAGCCGAGGGTGCTCGTGATGGACGAGCCCACCGAGGGGCTTGCGCCGGTCATCGTCGAGCAGGTGGCCCAATCCCTGCGCGAACTCGGCGCCAGCGAAGACATCGCCATCCTGCTCATCGAGCAGAACCTGGGGGTGGCCATCGATGTGTCCGATCAGGTCGGCATCATGGTCAACGGGCGCATCGAACACCTGATGCCTGCCCAGGAGCTGGCGGCGAACCGGGATCTGCAGGAACGCCTGCTGGGCGCCCGCTCCCTGGGTGAAGACGACACACAGGCGCCGGAAAACCCCACCCCCGAAGCCGGCGAAACCCCATCGGGCGACGCCGCCACCGCCGTCTGGACCGTGCAGCGCTCACACAGCACGGCGGGCGAAACCACCAGCCTGCCGGGCAGTCCCCGCGTGGTGCGGGCGTTCAACCGCTGGAACGCGGTTCAGCCCGGGGTCGGCATCGGCGATGTGGAATTGCCGTCCGGTGCCCCGGCGGCGGGCTCAGGGGTCGCTCCTATTTCAATAGCTACTTATCGAGAAGCGACGCTCGCTACCGGTCAAAAAGACTCAAAATCGGCTGGAAACAACGGTTTGGGAATGGTTCCGGTCGCCGCCAGTGCCCGGCAGGCGGCCTATGTGGCCGGCACCTTCGACACCAAGGGGCCTGAGCTGCTGTTTTTGCGCCAGCAGCTTGAGCGCCAGGGTTTGCGTGTTGTCACGGTCGATCTGTCGACTTCGGGAAAGACCTCCACCGCCAGCGTCGGCGCCCGTGAAGTGGCCCGCCATCATCCCCAGGGCGAATCGGCCGTGTTTTCGGGCGACCGCGGCGCTGCCGTGGCCGCGATGGCGCAGGCGTTCGAGCGCTTCATCGCGTCCCGGGGCGACCTGGGCGGCTTGATTTCCGCTGGTGGATCGGGCGGCACCACGCTGGCCACCCAAGGCATGCGCGCACTGGCCGTGGGTGTGCCCAAGGTGATGGTGTCCACGATGGCATCGGGCGACACGCGGCCCTACGTGGGGCCCAGCGATATCTGCATGATGTACTCGGTGACCGATGTGCAGGGCATCAACCGCATCAGCGAGCGTGTCCTGGCCAATGCGGCACACGCGCTGGGCGGCATGATGGCGCAGGCGCGCACGTCAGGCAGCGCCCCGGGTGGATCGGCGGCGCCCACCAAGGACGCCATCGGTCTGACCATGTTCGGTGTCACCACCCCCTGTGTGCAGGCCGTCACGCAGCGCCTGCGCGAACGCTACGACTGCCTGGTCTTCCATGCCACCGGCGTGGGCGGCCAGTCGATGGAAAAGCTCGCGGGCTCGGGCCTGCTCGCCGGCGTCATCGATGTCACCACCACCGAGATCGCCGTCGAGATCGTGGGAGGCGTGCTCTCGGCCGGCCCGCTCCGCCTGGACGTGTTCGCTATGCGCGCGCTGCCCTATGTCGGCTCCTGTGGTGCGCTGGACATGGTGAATTTCGGCGGCATCGATTCCGTGCCCGAACGGTTTCGTGCGCGGCGCCTGGTGCGCCACAACCCCACCGTCACCCTGATGCGCACCACGGCCGAGGAATGCGAAGGCATTGGCCGCTTCATCGCAGGCAAGCTCAACGCCATGGCTGGGCCGGTGCGTTTCCTGATACCCGAGCGCGGGGTTTCGGCCATCGACGCCGAAGGCGCGCCCTTTGCCGATCCGGCCGCCGACCGCGTCTTGTTCGACAGCATCGAGAAGAACTTCCGCACCACCACCCAGCATCGGCTGCTGCGCCTGCCCCTGCACATCAACGACGAAGCCTTTGCGCAGGCCCTGGTCGATGCCTGGAACGACGTGGCTGCCCATCCCTCTGCCCTGGCCAGCACCCCGATCAGCGCACGCGCACGTTGACACGCAACCCATCTGTCCATCCCATGCCCAGAATCGCCAGAACCGACATCCTGCAGCGCCTCAAGTCCAAGCTCGCCCGCGGTGAGCCCATCGTGGGGGGCGGCGCCGGCACAGGCCTGTCTGCCAAATGCGAGGAGGCCGGTGGCATCGACCTCATCGTCATCTACAACTCGGGGCGCTACCGCATGGCCGGCCGTGGATCGCTTGCGGGATTGCTGGCCTACGGAAACGCCAACGAGATCGTCTGCGACATGGCGCGCGAGGTGCTGCCCGTGGTGAGCCACACGCCCGTGCTGGCGGGCGTCAACGGGACAGACCCCTTCCTGGTGCACGGTGATTTCTTTGCGCGCCTCGTGTCGCTGGGGTTCTCGGGGGTGCAGAACTTTCCCACCGTGGGCCTGATCGACGGCGTGTTTCGCGCCAACCTCGAGGAAACCGGCATGGGCTACGGGCTCGAGGTCGACATGATTGCCCAGGCCCGCGCGCACGATCTGCTCACCACACCTTACGTGTTCAGCACCGCCAACACCGAGGACATGACCCGCGCGGGCGCAGACATCGTGGTGTGCCACATGGGTCTGACCACTGGCGGCAGCATCGGCGCACACACCGCGCTCACGCTGGCCGACTGTGTCGAACCCATCAACACCTGGGCCGATGCCGCCCTGCGCATCAACCCCGACGTGCTGGTGCTGTGCCACGGCGGGCCCATCGCCACGCCGCAGGATGCGCAGTGGATTCTTGGCCAGTGTCCGCGCATCCACGGTTTCTATGGCGCCAGCTCGATG
>CAYNWR010000109.1:0-8043 GCA_964400915.1 uncultured Burkholderiaceae bacterium | reverse complement strand
GGAGTTCTGACGGTTACCAGGGAGTCGGCGCCGGTATGTCGCAGACCGGCTCGACGTCCACCGTCCTGAAATCGGCCGGCGAGACGATCTCCAGGTACTCCATGTCGGGCGAGTAGTCGAACAGGTAGTGGCGGATGCCGGGGCGCTGGTGCACCACGTCGCCGGCCTCGACCAGGGTCTCGCGGTCTTCGTACATGAAGCGTGCCCAACCCTTGACCATGATCACGATCTGGAAGTCCGCCTCATGCCGGTGCCAGCCCGTGCCCTGTTCTGGCGCCATGTTCGCCTTGACAAGGTGCGCGATGACCTTGCCGTGGGTCGCCTGCGCCACCCCAAGGTCGCGATACAGGAAAAAATCGCGCAGGCCGCCCTCGCGGTAGGGCGTATCGGTGGGCTTGACGTGGGAGAACTGGGTTTGGGTGCGATCGAGCATGTGGAACTCCTTGGTGCATCGGCGGCGATGGATTGCTGCGACGCAGCATCAAGCACAAAACGTTCCAAGCCCAGTGCAGGCGCGCCCCTCTGGGATAATTCCGCCCCATGAGCGGCAACACCCTCGGCACCCTGTTTGCCGTCACGAATTTTGGTGAATCCCATGGGCCGGCCATCGGCTGTGTGATCGACGGCTGTCCGCCGGGCATGGCGCTGGCCGAAGCCGACATCCAGGTGGAACTGGATCGGCGCCGCCCCGGGACGAGCCGCCATGTCACCCAGCGTCAGGAAGAGGACCGTGTCGAGATCCTCAGTGGCGTCTACGAAGGGCGCACCAGCGGTACGCCCATCGCCTTGCTGATTCGGAACACCGATCAGCGCAGCAAGGATTACGCCCAGATTGCCGAGCGCTTTCGCCCCGGCCACGCCGATTTCACCTACTGGCACAAGTACGGCTTGCGCGACCCGCGCGGGGGCGGGCGTTCGTCGGCCCGCCTCACAGCGCCCACGGTGGCAGCCGGTGCCGTAGCACGCAAATGGCTGCGCGAGCGATTCGGCACCGAGTTCCGGGCGTGCATGACGCAACTGGGCGACCAGCCCATTGCGTTCGAAAGCTGGGACCACGTGGGAGGCAACCCCTTCTTTGCGCCGATCGCGGACGTGAGCGCGCTCGAAGCGCACATGGATGCCCTGCGCAAGGCCGGCGATTCGTGTGGGGCCCGCATCCGTGTGGTGGCCACGCGTGTGCCGGTCGGGCTGGGTGAACCGCTGTACGACAAGCTCGACGCGGACATCGCCAAGGCGATGATGGGCCTCAACGCCGTCAAGGGTGTCGAAATCGGAGCGGGTTTTGCCAGTGTTTCGCAGCGCGGCACCACCCATGGTGACGAGATGACGTCCAGCGGATTCCTGAGCAACAACGCCGGTGGCGTGTTGGGCGGGATCAGCACCGGGCAGGATCTGGAGGTCTCGATTGCCATCAAGCCCACCAGTTCCATCATCTCGCCGCGGCGCTCGCTCGATGTGCAGGGTGAACCCGTCGATGTGGTGACCAAGGGGCGGCACGACCCCTGCGTGGGCATACGCGCCACACCGATTGTCGAAGCCCTGCTGGCCCTGGTGGTGATGGACCACGCCTTGCGCCACCGCGCCCAGTGTGCAGACGTTTCGCCGCCGTCCTGGGGATTTGATCGCTGATGTCGGGTGCACCCGGCGCGCCGGCACCGGCAGCGCAACTGGTCCCATTTGCCGCCCTGTCGGCGGCCTACTTTGCACACATCGGGTTCTTCAACCCCTACCTGGGCCTTTGGCTCAAGGAACTGGGCCTGCCGCTGGTGGCCATCGGCCTGCTGGCCTCGGTGCAGTCGCTCACCCGGGTCTTTGCGCCCTATGTCTGGGGTGCGCTTTCCGATCGAACGGGCGAGCGCGTGAAACTGCTGCGCGGGTCGGCCTGCGCAGCCCTGTGCGCATCGATGGGCCTGTGGTTTGGCAGCCATGCGTGGTGGATAGGCGTGGTCCTGCTGCTGCTGTTCCTCAACACCAGTTCGATGATGTCGCTGACCGAGGCGGCCACCGCGCACCTGGTCGCGGGGGATCTCGGGCGTTACGGCCGGGTGCGCTTGTGGGGTTCGGCCGGTTTTCTGGTCACGGTGTTTCTGGCGGGTGCCTGGTTCGAGCACTTTGGCATGGCGCACTTTCCGGGCTGGACCGTGGCCACCTTGCTGTTGGTGTGCCTGTGCACCTGGCGCCTGCCCGATCTGCGCGAAGGCGCGCGCGAGACGGTGCGTGGCGACGACGCCCCGGTGGCAGCGGTGTTGGCGCAACCGGTGGTGCGCTGGTTCCTGGCGGCGCTGTTCTTCCATGTTGCTGCGCATTTCTCCATCTATGTGTTCCTGTCGCTCTACCTGGATGCATTGGGCTACAGCAAGACCTGGATCGGCGTGATGTGGGCCGTGTCCGTGGTGGTCGAGATCGTCTGGTTCTTTGTGCAGGGCCGCTGGATGGAGCGCCTGAGCCTGGAGCGCTGGCTGCTGTTCTGCGCGGCGATTGCCGTGCTGCGCTTTGCACTCACCGCGGGCCTGGGCCACTGGATGCTGGCCCTGTTGCTGGCGCAGATGCTGCATGCGTTCACGTTTGCCACGCACCACACGGCCTGCATTGCCATCGTGTCGCGCCACTTCCCCGGGCGTCTGCGGGGCCGGGGCCAGGCGCTGTTCACGGTCACGGGCTATGGATTGGGTGGTCTGGTGGGTGTGCTGGCCAGTGGCTGGCTGGCGGACCATCTCGGTTACCGGGCCCTGTACGCCGCCGCGGCGGGCAGTGCCTTGGTGGCGGCGTTCTGTGCGGCGCGGATGATGCGCGCGCAAGGCCGCAGCGCCACGACCCAGTGACACAATATTTGCTGCAATAGCAGCAGGAGACGACTCGTGAGTGATCTGTTGACCAACCCGGCATCCGATCGTGAGCCCTTGCAGGCCTTCTTCAGCGACGCCAGCAATCCCGTCGGTCTGGACGGCATCGAGTTCATCGAGTACGCCACGCACCAGCCGCAGGCCCTGGGCCAGGTGCTGGAGATGATGGGTTTTCAGCCCGTGGCGCGCCATCGATCGCGCGAGGTGCTGCTGTACCGGCAGGGCTCGATCAACGTGGTCGTCAATGCGCACCCACAGGATGCAAGGGGCGCCACCCACGGCGGTGGCGCACCGGCGATCTCGGCAATTGCCTTTCGGGTGCGCGATGCGCGGGCGGCGCGGGCCTATGTGCTTGAGCGCGGCGCCTGGGAGGCACCGTCACACGCCGAGGTGATGGAGCTGAACATCCCGGCCATCCACGGTGCGGGTGCAAGCCGCATCTACTTTGTTGATCGGTATCGCGAGTTTTCGATTTGGGATGTTGATTTCGTGCCCATTCCCGGTGTCAACCAGCGCCCGCCACCGGTGGCAGGTGCGCATTTCTTTGGCATCGTCCAATACATCGGACCCGAGCGCAGTTACGACTGGATCGAGTTCTACGAGGCGCTGTTCGGCTTCAAGGTGATACCGGACGAGGAGCGCTTTGGCATCATGCCCAAGGGCAAGCTGTTGCACGCCCCGGCGTTGCAGGCCAGCGCGGGCTTCATGATTCAACTGGTCGAACCCGATCCGAACGTGCTCGATGCCAGCGAGCGGCTGCAGCGCATCGGCATCGGGGTGCCTGATGTGCTGGACGCGGTCCGGCAATTGCGCGCGCGGGGCATGGAGTTCGTCGAAACCACGGCGGCACACACCGAGGCGCGCGGCGCCATTTCCAAGACCTACCTGGGCTCGGTGGTGTTCGAGCTGGTGCACAGCGAACGTGGGGTGCCATGAAGACGCGCAGTGACATCCGCCGCTACGGCATGGACACCATCACGCTCAATGGCAGCTTTGCTGCCAAGCTGGCCGCCATGCGCGACGCCGGGTTCAGCCAGGTGATGCTCAAGGCCAGCGACGTGTCGACGCACCCGGGCGGCCTGCAGGCCGCAGTGGCCGACCTCAGGGCCAGCGGGTTGCGCGGCACGGGGTTTCAGGTGCTGCGCGATTTCGAGGGCCTGAGCGGACACCTGCATGAGTACAAGGTGGACATCGCCAAGGCCATGCTGGACATGTGTGTGGCGCTCGATTGCAAGGTGCTGCTGGCCTGTTCCTCGACCTCCACCCACGCCACCAGCGATCTGGATGCGATCGCCCGCGACCTGCGCAAGCTGGCCATGCTGGCGATTCCCCGGGGCGTGCGCATCGCCTACGAAGGCCTGTCGTGGGGGCGCACGATCAACGAGTTCACCACCGCCTGGGACGTCGTCTGCCGTGCCGATTGCCCCAACCTGGGGATTGGCATCGATTCCTATCATGTGTTCGCGGCCAAGACCGCGCTGGATGCCATCGAAGACCTGGATCCTTCCAGGATCTTTCTCGTCCAGTTGTCGGACTTCATGTGGCAGGAAACGCGCAGCTTCGAAGAGCGCATGAGCACCGCGCGCACGTTTCGCGTGTTTCCGGGCGAAGGGGTGCACAGCGAGCAGTTGGCAGAACTCGTCTTGCGCCTGGACGCGTTGGGTTACCGGGGCGACTACAGCTTCGAGGTGTTCAACGACGACTACCAGCAGCTGCCGCTGGAGGTGGTGGCCGAGCGCGCCCGGCGCAGCGCCACCTGGTTGGCCGAGGATGTGCTGCGCACCTCGGTGCCGCTGGTCGGGCAGATGCGCCTGCGCCGTGAGGCGTGAGCCGCATTCGATGAACCCGCCCTTGGTGGCGCCGTTGACCGCGCAGCTTCAGGCGCTTCGCGGGCTGGCGCGTCGCCTGCCGACGCGCATGTCCCGCGACATCGACGCGCAGGTGGTCTGGCACATCTGGGGCGATGCTGCGGGCCGGCAAGCTCTGGTGCTGCTGCATGGTGGCTCGGGCAGCTGGACACACTGGGTGCGCAACATCGAGCCCCTGGTGGCTGCCGGTTGGACGGTGTTCGTGCCCGACATCCCCGGCTTTGGAGACTCCGATCTGCCGCCGGGTGGGGCTGATGTCGATGCCGTGATCGATCCGTTGGCCTACGGTGCGCGCGAACTGCTCGCCTCCCACGGACACGATCCGGCCTGTGCCACCTGGGCTGGATTCTCGTTTGGTGGCATGGCGGCTGGCCTGCTCGCAGCGCGCCATCCGGACCTGTGCAGGCGCCTGGTGATCGTGGGGGCACCGGCCATGGGCCTGGCGCCGCAGCGGCAGTTCACGCTCAAGGGCTGGCGACACCTGCCTTCGGTTGAGGCGCAGATGGCGGTGCATCGGCACAACCTTCAGGTGCTGATGCTGCACGACCCCTTGCTGATCGACGACGCCGTGCTGGCCTTGCACGTTGAAAATGTGCATCGGGACCGCATGCCGCGCCGGCGCCTGACGGCCACCGACATCCTGGCGCAGGCGCTGCGCGAGGTGTCATGCCCGGTGCATGCGATCTACGGCGAACACGACGTGCTGTACGGCCCCTACACACCACAACTGGGGCCGGCCCTGGCGCAGGCAGCGCGAGACCATCGCGGCCTGCAATTTGTTGCGCAGGCGGGGCACTGGGTGATGTTCGAACGCGCCGAGGCCTTCAACCGCTGCCTGCTGGACGCGCTGCGCGGATAGGCCCCCGGGCCGGGCGGTGTGGCCCGCGAGGGAGCGACCCGACGTTGACCCTCAGACCTGCGCGAGGGCCCGCAGTTGATCGGCGCTGGCCACGGGCAAGCCAAAGAACTCCAGGTAGGGTGGAATCTGCTCAAAGAGCATGTCGGTTCCCACCTGGAACGCGCAGCCCTTCTCGGCTGCGGCGGACAGGAGCGGTGTCATGCGCTGCGTCATGACGACCTCGCCGACAAAGGTGTTGGCGTTCAGTCGGGACACATCCACGGGCAGGGGGTCGCCCGCGTTCATGCCCAAGGGCGTCGCATTCACCACCAGATGCTGGCCCGCGGGATCGTTGCCGCCCGCATGGGCCAGGACCGCCGGAAAATGCGCCCGCAGGCGCTTGGCCAGGCCCTCGGCCGAACCCGAGCGGCTGTCGAACAGGGTCAGCTCCGCCACGCCGGCTGCGGCCAGGGACGCGGCGATGGCCGATCCCACGCCGCCGCACCCAACCATCAGTGCGCGCGCCCCTGCCGGCTTGAATCCCTTGCCGACAAGTCCCCGCACAAAACCCTCGCCATCGAACAGGTCGCCCTCCAGGCGCCCATCGGGCAGGCGGCGCACCGCGTTGCAGGCGTTGGCGATGGCGGCGGCGGGCCGCACCACGTCCAGCAGGCCCATGGTGGTCACCTTGTGCGGCATGGTGATCAGTGCACCGCGGATGTTGGTCAGCTTGAACACACTGCGCAGCAGGTCGGCAAAACCGGCCGCTTCGCAGCCCATGGGCACCACCAGGGCGTTCACGCCGGCATGGGCGAACCAGGGGTTGTAGATCAGAGGCGCCTTGAAGCTGTGTGTGGGAAAGCCGATGTGCGCGATGATTTCCGTGTGGCCGTCGATGCGTGGTGGCCGTGCCGGCGCCACGATGGTGCTGGGCGAATTCATGCGCGCTTGGCCTTGGCCGCGGCCGCGCTCACGGCTGCGCGCAGGCCCAGCAGGTAGCTGTCGACGCCAAAGCCCGCAATCTGACCCAGGGCGATGTCGGCGATCACCGAGTGATGGCGCCAGTCCTCGCGCGCGTGGATGTTGCTCATGTGGACTTCGACGATGGGGCACTTGAGGATGTGCAAGGCATCGCGCAGCCCGATGCTGTAGTGTGTCCAGGCGCCGGCGTTGATGACCACGCCATCGACGCCTTCGGCGTGTGCGGCGTGGAGGCGCTCGACCATCTGGCCTTCAAAATTGGTCTGGTAGCACTCCACGCTGACAGCCAGTTCTTGTGCCAGGCGCTCCACGGCCGCATCGATGTCGGCCAGCGTGGCCGTGCCGTACAGCGCGGGATCGCGCTTGCCGAACATGTTCAGGTTGATGCCGTTCAAGACGAGGATTTTCATGGGTTTTCCAGATTTTTATGCCGTTAGCGAGCGTCAATTGTAGATAGTTTGCTACAAAAACAATACTAGGTGTAGTCCACCGCCACATAGGCCTTGGTTTCGGCCGCGCGTGTGACGGCTTCGGTGACACACAGGTTGCGCCACCCATCTTCAACCGTCACGATGGGCGCCGCCGCGCCGCGCGTCACCGCCACAAAATGCGCCATCTGGCGCGCGATGGGATCCGCGCGCACCAGGCCCACCCGACCGTGTTCCATGGGCTTCCACCAGGAGGGCGCCTCGCCCTTGGGATAAGTCTTCAGGCGCATGGTCGGTACCGCCAGGCTGCCACGCGTGCCGCTGATCACATAACAATCTTCGTCGTCAACCTGGGGGTAGGCCGGGTTCTCTTGGCTGGTGTGTTCCCAGTTGCGCGAACTCGCTGTGGTGTCCGACAGCAAGAAGTTTCCGATGGCACCACTGGCGAATTCGAAGTTCACCGTGACCGTGTCCTCGACCTCGAACCCGCGCACAGCGTGGCTGGCCAGTGCCTGCACACCCACGATTTCGCCACACAGCAGGCGAAAGTTGTGCACTTCGTGAATCAGGTTGATGAGGATCGGCCCGCCACCCTTGAATTTGCGCCAGGGGCCATCGTCAAAGTAATGGTCGGGTTTGAGAAAGGTGCTGCTTCCACTGATGCAGACGATGCGACCAAGCTCACCCGACGCCACCACCTCCCGGGCCCGCGCCATGATGGGGCTGTGCGCGCGGTGATGGCCGACCATGGCACGCGCGCCGCGGGCACGCACGGCGTCGACCAGCACGCGACCCTCGGCCACCGTGGTGGCCACCGGCTTTTCGACCAGCACGGCCAGGCCCGCGTCGATACACGCCAGGGCTTGTTGCACATGGTGGGTGTTGGGCGAGGCCAGCACCACGGCGTCAAGCCCGGCAGTGGCGGCCAGGAGTTCATCCAGTGTTGCGTGCCAGGCCACACCGACATCCTGCGCCAGGGCCTGGGCTGCTGGCGCTGGGTCGGCGATGGCGCACAGCCGGACATCGGCACGGGCGCGTGCGGCCGCGATGTGCGCCCGCCCGATCAGGCCGGCGCCGACGACCGC
>CAYNWR010000108.1:0-8047 GCA_964400915.1 uncultured Burkholderiaceae bacterium | reverse complement strand
GCCTGCAAACGGCTGGGCCAGCGTTTGGTGCAGATGCGCCATGCAGTCCAATGCAAGCTCCCGCAACAGGGCCGCATCCAAGGGCTGCAAGGTGCCATCGGCGTGACGGACGGTGGTCCCCACCGTGCGCAGGTACCAGTTCGCTGCCGAGAAGGCCTTGCGCCGCGCCTCCAACTGTTGGGTCAGGGCTTGGGGGTGGTTGTGCCGCGGCCCCAGCGCATCGAAGTCCGCCCACAGGGTACTCCCCACCCATCGGACCCAGTCTTCGGCGCCGGAGGTGGGTGCCTGTTCGGAGAAACATCGCCTCACTCGGTCGACGTAGAGGGTTCGGTCGTCCAGCCAGGTGATTCCCAGTTCGTCGCAGACTGCGCGAAGATGGGCCTTGGTCCGCAAGAGTTCCTGACCGTCGTATTCGTGGTTGCCTGGAACGTAAAGCACGGGCGTCGGCCAGCCTTGCTTGGGCGAAAAACGCTCCAGGCCGAACCGCGCCAGGCTGCCATCGGCCAGTCGAAGCCGCCCCGCCTCGTCCTCCAACGCCGCGCCCAGGCGGGACTGCCGTGCGTGGGCCCCGACATCCCCTGCGAGCACCAATACTTCGGCACCCACCGCCGGTTCGGGTTGAAATGACGGATCGACTTCCAGGTGCAGGTCGGACAGGATTTGAATGCGCACAGATCGATTGTGTCTGGTTCGCCTCAGGAACCGCGCCCGGCACCTTGCCGGTTGCGCCGTCGATATTGGGCTGGCGTCTCTTGCACCTCGCGCACAAACAGGCGTGAGAAGCTTGGCACATCCTGATATCCAACGGCACCGACGATCTGTGCCAGCCCCAGATGCGTTTTTTCCAGCAACTGCTTGGCCTTCTCGACGCGGGCGCGTTGCAGCCAAGACAGCGGGGTCATGCCCGCCTCTGCGGCATAGCGCCTGAGCAGCGTTCGGGGGCTGACATTCAGCGCGTTGGCCAAGGACTTGAGGTCGTAGCCCTGCTCCATCCGGGCCAGCAGGAGTCGATTGACGTTCTCGGCAAACGGTTGCCTTGACATGGGGACCAAGGCCTTGTCGACATAGGGAAGCTGCGTGGTTCGCCCTGTCCCCACCAGTGCAAACCGGGCGGCGGCACGCGACAAGCGCTCATTGGCATATCTGGACACCAGGTGCACACCCAGATCAAACGCGCTGCTCACAGCACCTGTGGTGGTCACCCTGCCATCGTGCAGCAGCACGGCACTTGCATTGAGCTTCACGCCCGGATAGCGGGCTGCAAATTCGGCGGCAAACGGCCACGCCGTGGTGGCCTTGCGGCTCTCAAGCACTCCCGCCTCGGCCAACAGGAAACTTCCGATGCAAACCGAGGCCAAGGATGTTCCCCGTGCAGCGTGTCGACGAATCAGTGCAAGCTCGGGCGCCAAGGGGCGTAGTCTGGCATCCCACTGGCCAAAACCGCCAAGCGCCAGGCCAGGTACCACCAGCAGCGCCGGTTGACCTCGCAACCTGCGGGTGGCGATCGAAACCCCACCAGCCAGAGTCACTGCACCACCCGCTGCGCTGACGACCCGCACGGCAAAGGGTTCCGTTTGCCCAGGTTTGAGAGATACCGCCAGCTTGTTGGCAATCAAGAGCATGTCGGCCAACGCGAACACCTCCGCCCCCATGCAGCCCGCATACGCCAGCACGGCGATGTCCACGGGTCTCGATGGTGCCTGGGGTGACTGGAGGCGCATTGACCAATTTCACCATGAATATGTCAATTACGACAATATTCAGAAACCAGCCTCTTGGAAAGAATTCAGGGATCTTTTGCTGATCAAGGAATGAATGATGCGTATGTCGATCCTGTTGCGTGATGGATTCACAGCCCTGGACATCGTTGGAGGATATGAGGTGCTTGCCAACCTTCCGGGCATGGATGTGGAATTCGTGGCGCCAGACGCCGGCCTTGTGTGGGCCGACACACGGCGCCTTGCCTTGTATGCGTGGAAAACCCATGCCGAGGTGCAAGCCACCGACATCCTCTATGTGCCGGGAGGTCCGGGTGTTGAAGCTGGCCTGGCTGACACCGTGTTGATGCAAACCATCCGACGCCTGCATGAGACCGCCACATGGACCATGGCTGTGTGCAATGGCGTCGAATGGCTGGGCAAGGCAGGACTGCTCATGGGCAAGGAAGTCACCACCAACTGGGCCTGCCGCACCAAGGTGTCGGCCTACGGTGCCCGCGTCAATTCGCAGCGCTTTCATCGGGACGGCAAGATCATCACGGGTGCTGGCGTTTCGGCCAGCATCGACGCCAGCCTGTATCTGGCCAGCCTGATCGCCGGCGAGGACGTCGCCAAGACCCTCCAGCTGGGTATCGAGTACTACCCGGCCCCACCGTTTGGAAACGGCACACCCGATGACGCACCACCCACGGCGCAAGCCATCGTTCGGCAGTTTGAAGCTGAAGCAACGGAGCGACTCAAGGCACTGCAGGGGCGCATTCCCCGCCCGGGTGCGACGTGAGTGCGGCCGGGGGCTTGCCTTCCATGTACCCGCGCGATGGGACTGCCAACCACTTCAGAATCTGCTGTGTCACCTCGGGTCGGCTCAGCAACTCCAAATGCCCCATGTTGCATGCAACCCATTGCGAGTCATTTGCAAAGCCCAAGGTGCGATCCGGATCATCGTGCTGTCCCAAGGCGCTGCGCAGTGGCACCAATCCATCGCCGGTCAGACGATCCGACAAGGCGCTGCGTTCAGATGCCAGTGTGGCGGCAATGGCGTAGCAGGCCACGCCTTCGGGTAACGGCAGGGGCGCGCGGCTGTCGGGTTTGCGGCGAAAGCGGTCTTCACCCTGCCAATCGACGTCCAGCACATGACCCCAGCGCAGGTCGGTGATGCCCGCGCTGCGCAGCTGGCTCAGGCGCGCAAAGGGGGCCGTGAATGGCGTGCTCCCCACGATGGTGTCCACCCAATTGCCCGCCCGCTCCAGCGGTGATCCATGGTGTGGTGTACCCAGGAAAACAATGCGCTTCAAGTGCAAAGGCCAGCTCAGGCCCATCGCGCGGGCCACCTGCACCGCGCTGCGGATCACGAGGCCGCCCATGCTGTGGGCCAACACCGATATCTCTTCCAAGGGCATGGGCCAATGGAGCGCCAACTGCTCCAGTTGCGCCGCCAACAAGCGACCATTCTGAGAAATGTGCAGCCCGGTGTTGTAGCGCAGATAGATGGGCGTGTAGCCCAGCGCTGACGCCACCGCCTCGCCGTGATTCACCGCCTGGCCGCCCCTTTCGGTGCTCCATTGCAGATCATTCATGCAAAGCCCGTGCACCATCAACAGCACCCTGCTGCAGATGCCCATCGCTTGCACAGAGTTCGCCTCAGCGCCCCAGAACATCGGTTGGCCGCCATGGCGCAGGCTCATGGACGTCGCAAGTGAATTGCGGCTTGCAAGCAGGTGATCGCCCATGACGCCGTTCAGGATGGCCAGCACCGCCTCGCGCTGTGTTGAACCTGGCAAATGGGCGTCCTCGGATGCGGGCGGCCGCACCATGCCAGCCAGCGCGAGATCCAATCCCTTGCCCACGGCCCTCGTCACACCATGAACGCCCTTGTAGACCAGCCCAGTGATACCCCGCGTCTGCCCGGCGACGGGGCCGGCACCCACGCCCATCGAAGCGTGGACAGACTGGTGCACACCTTCGACGATCCGTGTCACGCCCTGAGTTGCCTGGGTGGCCAGCTGAACCGCTGCGCGAAGGTCGCTGGCGCGCACATGCCGTTGGGCGTTGTTGGCTATGGGTTTGTCGGGCATCGATCGGTTGTCGCGGCGCACAGGTCGCGGCCAGACACCATTCTGGGCTGGCATTCAGGCGTTCTCTAGGGCGCGCAGCCTAAGGTCGACGAGATCGCTGCGGCGAAGCCCCTTGGCCAGTCAAGGCCTATCGACTGCCCGCCAGCGAACGCAAATCGGCTTCGTACGCCTTGAGCACCTTGACGGCGTTCGCGCGCTGGGCTGCGGTGGTTCTGGCGTGGATGCTCGCGAAGCCCTGGCAGGCGTGGGTTGTCAGGCGCTGCCAATAGGTTCGAAACTCGGGGTCGGGTGATTCCCAGACCCTTTGAAAATAAACGCGAAGCGCATGCTGGCTGGTTGCCGGCGACGCCTTGGCGGCCGACAGGCCAACAAGGACATCGATCAGCTCCCGCTGCCGGCGTTCACGTTCTTTCAGGGCCGCGCCCGCATCAAAAGGAGAACGGGCCAGCACCTGACGGATGGCCTGTACCTGCAGCTCTTCAAGCTTTCCATAGAGCATCTCACTGCGCTCCACGGACTGCTTGAGCCGTTTGGCCTCGCGCCCAGCCCCATCGCCATCCATGTGGTCGCGTTTGAATTCATCGACGTTCTTGGCGTATTTGCGCTTGAGGTGATCGACCTGCGCTGGTGTGATGGTGGGCGCCAGCTCGGCCAGTGCGGGCAAGGCCTGGTGGGTCAGATTCTCGATCAGCACGCGGGCCATGGCGTAGACCTGGCAGGCCTGTTGTTCCGTGATGTCACCCGCACTCAAGTGCGCGGCGTGTGCCAAGAGATCTGCCGTCTTGTGCAGTTCGGTGCTGCGATGCCAGGCAAAAAACGTGATCAGGTGTTCGCGGACCCTGGGTGTTTGCTGGTCATTGAAATCAAAATAGCCATCCAGCCACCAATAGGACAGGTCTGGAGCCTGGTTGTAGGCGATCCTGACAGCGCTGCAGGCGGTCAGCAGCCATGCCGCAAGACCCAGAGCCATCAGTCGGATGGCTGCAGACGCCATCGTCGGCAAATTGGGTGACGACGGATGACGGCGCTCATGCATCGCTCGAGTATCGCAGGGGCCCAGGCCCACCCATCCACCTCCACGCCAAAGCGCGCAGGCAGCGTCGCGCTGGCCGCCGAACGTTTTTCACTCACTTGACCAACTTGGGCCGTGGGCCTGGCCCTTGTCTTGAAGGGCGCCGAGCTGCATCGGCCGCCGCAGCGGCACTGGCCTGGAAACTCTCGGCCGCCAAGTCGATGAAGGCGCGCACCTTTGGCGACAAGAACCGTGCGCTGGCGAACACAGCGTGCACGGGCACGTCGGGTGCAGCCCAGTCAGCCAGCACACGCGTGAGCTGGGCCGATTGGCCTGCCGGTTCGGCCAGGCGGCGCGGGAGCAGTCCGATGCCCAGGCCTTGCAGCAGAGCCTCGCGCGCTGCCAGACTGGTGTTCACGCGCAGGCGCGGCCGAAGTTTCAGGCGCACGCTTTCGTCGCCACGGGCCAGATGCCATTGCCCTTGTGGTGCGGCCCCCAAATAGACCACCAGCGGGTGCATGGGCAGCTCTTGTGGATCGGCTGGGATGCCGTTGCGTCGCAGGTACGATGCCGAGGCATACAGCCCATAGTCCAAGGTGCCAAGACGCCGTGCGGTCAAGGCCGAGTCGGACAAGGGGCCAACCCGCACTGCAAGATCGAAGCCTTCGTGCACGATGTCCACCACGCGGTTGTTGTAGTCGGCGTCCACCTGGACCTGTGGGTAGGCAGCCAGGTAGTTGGCGATCCAGCTGCTCACGGCCAGAAGGCCGAACTCCACTCCGCAGGTCAGGCGCAGTGTTCCCTGGGGTTCGCCATGGATGCGCTGCATGGCCTGGCGCGCGTCGTCCACCGAGGCCAGGATCGCAAGGGCACGTTCAAAGAATTCACGCCCGGCTTCGGTCAGCGAAAGCGATCGGGTGCTGCGTTCCAGCAGTCGCACGGACAACTCGCGTTCCAGCTGGCTGACCACACGCGACAAGCGTGCTTTTTGTGTGTTCAGTGCGTCGGCGGCCCGCGTGAAGCTGCCGGCCTGAACGACCTTCACGAAAGCCTGCAGGGTGTTCAAGTCCATTGTTGATTGTTTTATCAACAGAGTGTTCTATTGTCTATTATTGATTGAATTTATGGCAACAGAGAAACTGCCTGCCATCGCAAATCTTCTTGCATGGAGCATTCGATGAGCCTCGCAGATCCCAACGTTCTGAATCCGCAGCGCCGCAAGCGCATCGCCATGGTGATTGCCAACCCTGCTGTGTCCAGCACCACCGGCTGGCCCGTCGGATTCTGGTGGAGCGAACTCACCCACCCCTACCACGTCTTTGCCGAGGCCGGCTACGAGGTGCAGGTCTTCAGCCCCGCCGGCGGCGCCTGCAGCGCCGACGCCATGAGCGACCCCAACGACGCCAGCGGCTACAGCAAGTCCGACCTGATCAGCCAAGGCTTCATCCACACGCCCGAGCTCAAGGCCCTGGTGGACCACACCAAGAAGGTGAGCGATCTGGCTGTGGCCGACTTCGACGCCATCGTTGTGGCTGGCGGCCAGGCACCCATGTTCACTTTCGAGGGTGCAACCGAGCTTCAGGCCACCTTTGCAGCTTTTTTTGAAGCCGGCAAGGTGGCCGCCGCCCTGTGCCACGGCAGCGCCATCCTGGCCTTTGCCAGGGACAGCCAAGGCCGACTCATCGCCCAGGGGCGCACCGTCACCGGATTTGCCAATGTGGAGGAAGACTTTGCCGACGACGCGGTGTGGTCCTATGGCCTGCTGGCGCGCGACAAGCATGTGATGCCCTGGCGCATCGAGGACCGACTGAAGGGGCTGGGCGCCAACTACGTGCAAGGCGGCCTGTGGCGCAGCTTCGCGGTGCGCGACGGCAACCTGGTCACCGGCCAGCAGAACTTCTCGGGTGGCGAGACTGCACGCCTGGTGATCGAGGCGCTGGGCCGCTGACAAGGGGGAGGTGACCATGAGCATCAGCATTCTGGGTGCCGGCAATGTCGGCATGGCGTTGACTCGCGCGCTGCTGCGCGCCGGCCAGCCAGTGACCCTCGGCGTGCCGGAGCCGGCGCGCTATGCCGCGGCAGTGGCCGCACTCGGTCCACAGGCCACGCTCACCCACAGCAATGAAGCCGTCGAGCGCGCCGAACTGGTGATCCTGGCGGTGCCCTATCCGGCTGCGCTCACCATCGCCCAGCAACGCGCCGACTGGCAAGGCCGGGTGCTGGTGGACGCCACCAACCCGTTGGCACCGGGTCTGACCGGCCTCAGCCTGGGCACCACCACCAGCGGCGCCGAGCAGGTGGCCGCGCGCGCCCATGGTGCCCGCGTGGTCAAGGCTTTCAACACCACCGGTGCCGAGAACCTGGCCGATAGCCACTACCCGCAAGGCCAGCCGCTGATGCCGGTGGCTGGCGACGACGCCGCGGCCCGCCAGCAGGTGATGGCGCTGGCAACGCTGATCGGCTTTGATGCGGTCGACATGGGTCCGCTGAGCGCTGCGCGCTACCATGAGCCGCTGGCGATGGTGTGGATCCACCTGGCGCTCAAGCTGGGTCAGGGCCGACACTTCGCCTTCGCACGGATCACCCGGTGATGACCAGCGCCCCACACGCCACACCGGCCGCCGACCTGCCAGCTCACGCCCCTGGGCGCAAGGCCACGTGGTTCGAGCTGTTCTTCGACTTGGTGTTTGTGGTGGCCGTGGCGCAACTGTCCGCTGCCTATGCCCACCACTTTGATTGGGGCGGTGCCGCCAGCAGTGTCGTGTTGCTGTTGGTGATGTGGTGGTGCTGGCTGGGCCACACCTTTCACGCCACGCGCTTCGACCAACAGCGCGGCGACCCGCGCGCTGCTCACGATGCGCTCGGCCTGGCACAGATCCTGGCGGTGTGTGTCATCGGATATGGCGTTTCCGATGCTTTCGGCGCGCGCAGCACTGCTTTCGCCGTCGGACTGGCCACCTTCAAGGCACTGCTGGCACTGGCCTATCTGCGCGAGCGGCGCTGGCGCGGTGCGCACGGGCTGATCCGGGCCTATGCGGGGCTGTACCTGTTGCAGGCCGCGCTGTGGGGAGCATCGGCACTGCTGCCGCCCACGCCACGCCACGCCTTGTGGCTGCTGGCTTTTGCGCTGGACCTGGCCTCGCCCTGGTGGGTGGCACGCTACACCACGATGGTGCGGCCGCACCCCGAACACCTGCCCGAGCGCTTTGGGCTGTTCACCATCATCCTGCTGGGCGAAGGCA
>CAYNWR010000107.1:0-8050 GCA_964400915.1 uncultured Burkholderiaceae bacterium | reverse complement strand
CTGGCGGGGGTGACCCGCCGCGATCATGCGCACGTTCATGTGCACCGTCGGCACATGGGGGTTGCGCGGATGAAACACCAGGGACACCCCCATGGCTTCGAAGGGTGCACCCGCGAGTTCAGGGCGGTGCTGCGTGGCCGAAGGCGGCAGCCTCGAACCCGAAACACTTGAAAACCCGCAGCCCGCACGCTCAAAGATTTCGCCGCCTTCCAGGATGGCGGTCAGGCCGTGCCCCTGCAGGGGTTCATCGGCTGCCTTGTGCCAGGCATCCCTGACAAAGCGCTGGCCGTCCAGACCTTCGATGCGGGCCAGGATGCGCGACTGCAAGTCCTTGAGCCATGCGCGCGCCTCGTTGCGGATTTCACCATTCATTTCGATTCTTCGCCTCATCGATCGATGCGATGCCGGTCGCGCTGCGCGCCAACCTGGCCCATCACCATCATTCCAGTTTGCAATCTCCAATGGTCAGTGCCAGGGACTGGCTGGGCGCGAGGGGCGAGCCACCCGCCAGCGCCACCAGGGATCCGCTTGCCAGGGCTTGGGAGGCCTCGTGCCGCTCAAATCCAAAGGCAAGCATCAGGCGGTACTCAGGACAAGCCTGGCTCAACCCTGCCCGAACCAGCCGCACGCCCCGCTCCGCCAGAAGGGCCAGCAACTGTGCCAGCGCATCGCGTGCCACGTTGGATGCCGGCGGCAATGCCAGATCAACCAGCAGGACTTCCTCGCGCGAAATCGCCTGGATGACCAAATACCCAATGGGATGGTCGAAGGCAATTGAATGGATCGCAAGACATTCCAGGCGCTGGGGCGCTTGCCTGCCGTAGCGCCACGCCAAGCGCGCATGATCCTTGACAAGGCCCGCAGTCAGGTGTTGCTGGCGCCAGGACCACCAAGCCTGCCACGACTTCTGGGCAAAATCCTCTGTTTGCAGCAGACAGGTGGCCCCGCCGCTTGCAGCCGCAGGATCCACCCGCAAACTCAGCGTTTCCAGCAATACGGCGTTGGCCGGTGCATCGGGACCTGCCACGAAACGTGCCTCGTGAATGGCCAAGGCCCAATCCGCGTGCGCCCTCGCCTGCTGTACGAAATGCCGGCCGACACCGGCGGCCAGATCCGACGGGCCGGTCGCGCTGCTGGTGGCAGCCGGATCCTCGCGAACCACACCATCCGGCACCAGCACCAATGGGTACGCTGCGCCCTGAAACCACACCTTCAGCAAGACCCCGCCGACAAAGGCATGCACCTGGGCATCGCTCGTCGCAGCCAGGCAAGCGCACCACGGGCCCATGCCGTCGTCCTGGCGCTGATACAGCCACCGCCAGACCGCCCCATTTCGAAACCCGAGGCGGCCATGGGAAAACGCACGCTCGACCACCGGCCAATCGCCTGGCCGCATCGCGCGCACGACCGCATCGAATTCAGCTTGGCGGGTCATTGGTGACATGCAGGATTCGGCTGGCGATGTAGCGTCCTGTGTAGATCAAACGCAGGCGGTCTTCCAGAAAATTGCCCCACTTTCTGCGCATGAGATCCCCTTCTGCCAGCAGCTCACGGTATTGGACGTCATCGATCCTGCCGCGCGTGCGGGATTCGTGGTGCACCCACTCGACATCGCTGGCCTGAACGGTGCGATACCCATGCCGGGCCAGCGCCAGGCAGTAGTCGACATCGTTGTAGGACACTCGAAAACGCTCGTCAAAGCCACCGACTGCTTCGAACACCGATCGTCGCGTGAGCAGGCAGGCCCCCGTGACCGCCGACACGTTGCGCGGAATGCCGATGCCTGTTCCATCGCTTTCGTCAACGATGTTGCGAGCCACCCATTCCTGGGAGACCGCCACACCGTCGTGTTGCACACGGCTGTTGCGTTCACGTCCATACAACAGGCGCGCGCCAACTGCTCCGATGGCTTCGCTGAGATTCAGGTAGGCAACCAGTCGCATCAGGCCGTCCGTTCCACACAACTCCACGTCATCGTTGAGAAACAGCAACCAAGGCGTATCGGTCGTTCGCACCGCGCGGTTGTTCAGCGCCGCCCAGTTGAAAACGCGGTCATCGCGCTGAATCTGCCAGCCTGGCGACTGGGCAGCCCGGCTCAACACCTGGGCCATTGCTGCATTGTCGGGATCCACACGGTTGGCAATGAGCACAACCTGCAGGGGAGCCGCGTAGGTGCAGGCCAACAGCGAATCGACCAGGCGCGACAGGTCACCGGCATTGCGGTGGGTGGGCACGATGACCGTCAACGGCTGGGCCATCGCGCGCCATCGGTAACGCAGACCGGCCCGATCGGTGGGCGCGATCGATTCCACCTCTTGAAGGCCCTGCCCGACCAGGTATTCACGGGTGCAGCGCCGGGCCGCGTCGATGACATAGGGCTTGGCAGAAACGGCATAGGCAACCGACGTCTCCGTTGCGCGCCAGTCATAGAGCACGTGCCGGACGTGCGCGACTTCCAGGCCTGGCCGGGCGGCCAGGCGCAACCACAAATCCCAGTCCTGGCTCCCGTCAAAGCCTGGGCGAAGTCTGCCCACCGCATCGAAGACGTCGCGCCGAACCACAGACAGGTGGTTGACGTAGTTCAGGTGCAGCAGCGTCTCCGGTGCCCATTCGGGCTTGTGGAATTCATGAAGCACCACACCGTTGCGATCGATCGTGCAACTGTCGGTATAGGCACACTCAAGGGCCGGTCGGGCCTTGATGCACAAGGCCAGTTCAAACAAGGCATGGGGCCGCAGTCGGTCGTCGTGATCCAGAAAGGCAACCCAGTCGCCCGTTGCGGTTTCAAGGGCGGTCATGCTGGCGGCAACAATGCCGCCGCGTTTCTCGCGACGCGACACTCGAATGCGCGGATCACGCTCGCGCAAGGTCGCCAGACGGTCGAGGATGGCGATCACCTCGGGATTGCGGCTTTCGTCATCGGCGATGCACAGCTGCCAGTTGGCGTGGTTCTGGCGCAAGACGCTGTGCACCACTTCACAGAGGAACTCAGGCTGCGGATCGCAAACGGGCAACAAGATGGAAAAACAGGGCCCCTTGGCTGTCAGGCTGCCAGTCAGGCGCTCGAACGCCGACACGCCTGGCCCGCTGGGCGCCAGGACTTCGGCCCAGCGGACGGCCAGGTCCCAGCGGGCCTGTACGGCCACCTGTCGCTCGCGCGCGGCCTCGCGCTCGACCCGGGCAACATCCCGTTCGACCAGAACCTCCTGGCGCTCGGTCTGCAATTGGCCCAGCAGGCGCAACACCGTCTCGACGTGGCCAGCCTTCAAGGACGCTGCGATCTTCTCCAGCACGACGCGGCGCCACCGCACATAACCTTTGCGCTCGTGGATGGCCGCCAGATCCTGCACCTCACCGGATAGGGGAAACACCCGGTATTCGCTGATCAATTCGGGTACCCGCCGAAAGCCCGCTCCCGACATTTCAGCCCGCGCGAGGAAATCCCAGTCCTCGTAGGCATCCAGGCTCTCATCAAAGCCCAATTGACGAGCCAGCCGTTTGCGGCACACGAAGGTGTTGAGCGGGATGTGATTGCCCGTGTAGAGCAGCCCCGGTCGGTGATCCTGACCACTGGTCGGTGCAGCACCGGTCACCACCACCTCGGCACCCTCCCACCGGCAATACACCAGGCGGTAGTCGCCATAGGCGATGTCGGTGGCCTCGTCTGCCAGAACCTCAGCCACCAGGTGGGTGAGATGGTCGGGCAGCCACACGTCATCCTGATCGAGAAAAGCAAGCAGCGCGCCGCGTGCGGCGCGCAGGCCCGCGTTGAGATTGGCCCCGCGCGAGCCCACCCCTTGTTTGCCCTGAACGACCCGGGTACGCAATGGCGCGGGCAGCGGCGGGCAATGATCCGGTCCGTGCCATACCACACACGCTTCCAGGTGATCGTAGGTCTGGGCCATCAGGCTTTGCAACGCAATCGCCAGGAACGGCGCCTGGTCGGCACGCACCACCACGGAAACCAGTGGCCGACCTTCGAAGAAGTTCTGCTCGCTGCCGTCCCACTCGAAGTGCAGGAACGCCTCGGCTGCCGCAATGCCCACCTGCGCACCCCGCAGGCCGGCCAACGAGCGGGTCAATGCCGTGTAGTCGAACTGATTCAGTTGGCTTGTGTGCCTCGAGACGGCCGCAACTTTGGCTGGCAGGTCAATCGCTTCTGTGTGATTGACCTGAGGCATGGGCCCGACGGTTTCGTAGAACCAAAGCCCCCCCCGCCACACGCCGGTGGCGGCCTCCAGAAATCCACGCGTGACACGGCGGTGATCGGCATGCGTCTCCGAGCTTGCGGGCAAGGCCACATCGGTCGGCATCCACGCGGCCAGCAGATCCTGGTAGCGCCGCTGGATCGTGTCATCGATGGAAATTCGGCCATCGGGTTCATTCCAGACCTCGTGCTCCTCGACACCGACCGATTTCAAGCCCTCAACAAACTCGTTGTAGCGAAGACCGGGATCGCCGCCCGCTTCACCCCGGGACACGAGAAGCACGCGCACATCACCACCCTGACGGCGCACGCGCGCCATCAAGCCCGCGCAACCGAGCAGTTCATCGTCAGGGTGAGGAGCCAAGACCAGCAGGCGCATGGAAGTTGCCGTCAGGCGCTTTCTGCCAATGGCACCAGGCGCGACAATTCCCGCCGTCCAACGCCGGCCTGCCAGGATTCGCGGAACAAGGCATAACGCCAGACATCGCCGCGCCGGCCGGACGACAGGCGAATTTCACGACTCAACACAGCCTCGCGGTCGATCTGAAGGGCGTGCATCAAGGCGAGGGCCGGCCGGTTGTCGGGCTCGGTGTAGAAAACCAACTTCTCGGCCCCACCGGGGCCAAAGGTCGTCTCCAACGCCCAATGGATGGCCTCTAGCGCACAGCGGGTACCCCGTCCTCGAAAGAACGCCACCGAAAACTCGGCTTTGAGGTTGAGGCGATCGATGGAAGAGAGACAAAGAAGCCCAATCGGTGCGCCCGATGCCCGGTGCAACACGAGGGCCTCGATCTCGACAGGCGGCTCGAACTGCCTCAACAGTCGCATGCGCTCAATGGCATTGCTTCCCGCCTGCGGCGTTCCACCCAAGCCCGGCCGGTAGCGGCTCAACGCCAGTGAGACATTCGGCAGGAGAAAAAGCGACGCGACGTCGGATTCGGTCAGCGTTCGGATCGTGCAGCGCCGCCCGTCGTACAGCAACGACCCTGGAGCGGCACCGTCAACCACCAACCCAGGTGGGATCAATAAAAACCGCCGTGGGGACCGTAGGTGGAACAGGAACTGACCGACAGGGCGTCGACTTCGGAGACCCGGGCCGCCGACCATTCGATTCGCCCGAGGACAAACGCTGTCGAGGGCAGAACCACGGTCTGAAGGTAGAAGGTCGATCCGCTGTTGAGCGAAAAGCCCTTGGTGGACAGTTGCGACAGGTTCAGCGGCACCGAGACGGCGACCGTCGAACCCTCTGGCGCCACCACGCCATTGATGATGACGGGAATGGTGATGTTCTGATTGCCGATGCGAATCCGGGGATTCAGCGCTTCATTGCCGCCCAGATCCGTTGAGGCCAACACATAGACGAGATCACCATTGCGCAGACCGGTCACCACCAGCGAAATCTCGTTGGTGACCCCGGTGTTGGTGCACAAGGTCACCGAGCCGTTGTAGATGTCACTGCCCAGGGTGTTGAGGTTGACCTTGCCACTCACGGGCAATTCAATCTGGGTCACCTGGGGATTGAGGATGTCGGTGTAGCTGGGTGTGTAGGCATGCGCCTGCTGCATCAGGGCTGGAAGGGTTGCCGTCTTGCCCGCGAGCAACAGGGACGAAAAGCGCTTTCCCATCAAACACCCCCAGCGACCGCGTTGTGGCTCCGAATGGATAGTCTGCACAACGGTCTGTCAAGAACCATTGTATCGGCTGTCGGCGTCCTAGCGAAGCGCCCGATGCCCGATGTCGCGCCGAAACTGCATGCCGTCAAAGCCCAATCCGTGAACGATGTCATATGCGCGCTGTCGGGCGAGCTTGAGACTGTCGCCCAGGGCCGTCACACACAGCACCCGCCCCCCGCTGACCACGGCCTGCTGACCATCCAGACGTGTTCCAGCATGGAAAACCATGGCGTCCGATGGGGCCTGCAGGCCCTCCAGACCATTGATGACGGCCCCCACCTGCGGAGCCGCCGGGTACCCACCGGCCGCGAGCACCACCCCCAGGGCATGCCGACGGTCCCATTGCAGTTCGACGTCCTGCAGAGCTCCGCTGGCCGCCTGCACCAGCACTTCAGCCAGGTCGCTCTTGAGGCGCATCAGGATGGGTTGTGTCTCGGGGTCGCCGAGCCGGCAATTGAACTCCAGGGCACGCGGCTGCCCTTCGGCGTCGATCATCAGGCCAGCGTACAGAAAACCCGTGTACGGCAGGCCATCGGCCTCCATGCCCTTGACCGTGGGGAGAATGATCTCGCGCATGGCCTTGGCGTGCACCTCGGGGGTCACGATGGGTGCGGGCGAATAGGCGCCCATGCCACCTGTGTTTGGCCCCTCGTCGCCGTCCAGCAGGCGCTTGTGATCCTGGGAGGTTGCCAGCGTGACCACATGCCGTCCATCGCACACGACGATGAAGCTGGCCTCCTCGCCCGCAAGGAACTCCTCGATCACCACCCTGGCCCGATCACCCGAAACCGCCCCTGGGTACGCCAGCCCCAGCATGTCGTCAACTGCCCGATGGGCCTGTTCAAGGCCTTCAGCCACCACAACACCTTTGCCGGCGGCCAGACCATCGGCCTTGACCACAATGGGTGCGCCCATGGCATTGACATAGGCGTGTGCCGACGCCGCATCCTCGAAACTCTGCCAACGGGCTGTCGGGATGCCATGGCGCTGCATGAAGGCCTTCGAAAAGGCTTTGGAGCTTTCCAGCTGGGCCGCCCCCCGAGTCGGTCCAAAGATCCGCAGGTTGTGAGCCCGGAATTCGTCGACGATTCCCAGTGCGAGGCTGGCCTCCGGGCCAACCACCGTAAGCTGAATACCTTCATTGAGGGCAAATTCGCGCAGCGCGACGATGTCGGTCAAAGGCACATTGATCAGGGCCGTGTCGCGCGCCGTACCGCCATTGCCCGGCGCGACAAAAACCTGCTGCACCCGCGGCGACTGAGCCAGTTTCCAGGCCAGGGCGTGTTCGCGTCCGCCGCCGCCAATCACCAGAATCTTCATGCAATTGCCGCGTTGTGATAAACCGCTTGGACGTCGTCCAGGTCTTCCAGCACATCCAGCAGCTTCTGCATGCGTGCACCATCGTCACCGGTCAACTCGATGGTGTTTTCGGCACGCATGGTGATCTCGGCAATTTCGGGCTTGAGACCAGCAGACTCCAGGGCGTTGCGCACGGCCTCGAAGGCTGCCGGGGTGGTCAGCACCTCGATGGCCCCCTCGTCATCGGCCAGAACGTCGTCGCCACCCGCGTCCAGGGCGATTTCCATCACACGGTCTTCGCTGGTACCTGGCGCCAGGACAATCTGCCCGCAGTGCTTGAACTGAAAGGCCACCGAGCCCTCCGTTCCCATGTTGCCCCCGTGCTTGGAAAAGGCATGCCGCACCTCTGCCACCGTCCGCACGCGGTTGTCCGTCATGGTGTCGACAATGATGGCTGCGCCGCCGATCCCATAGCCTTCATAGCGGATCTCTTCGTACTGGAGGCCATCGAGGCTGCCTGTGGCCTTGTCGATGTTGTACTTGACCCGATCGGCCGGCATGTTGGCGGCCTTGGCGCGGTCCACCGCGAGCCGCAACCTTGGGTTGGCAGACAGGTCGCCACCGCCTTGGCGCGCTGCCACCGTGATTTCCCGAATGATCCGGGTCCAGATCTTCCCGCGCTTTTCGTCCTGACGACCCTTGCGGTGCTGGATGTTCGCCCATTTGCTGTGCCCGGCCACGGATTCCTCTTTTGCTGTGCTGATCGACAATAAACTGTGCAACGATTCTATGTCCCTCGATTCAGGAGCCTTTTCCCATGGCCGACCCGTTATTGATTGCCCAACATGGCCCGACCGAATGCCACCTGTTG
>CAYNWR010000106.1:0-8198 GCA_964400915.1 uncultured Burkholderiaceae bacterium | reverse complement strand
TGCCTTCGCTGCCCACCACCAGCGGCAGCAGGTCCAGTCCCGGCGCATCGAGCGCGTCGGCACCGAAGGTGACCGGCTCACCGGAGGCCGTGAAGCCGCGCACCTTGAGCACGTTGTGCAGGGTCAGGCCGTATTTGAGGCAGTGCACACCTCCGGAGTTCTCGGCCACGTTGCCCCCGATCGTGCAGGCGATCTGGCTGGATGGATCGGGTGCGTAGTACAAACCCAATGGCGCGGCCGCTTCACTGATGGCCAGGTTGCGCACGCCGCACTGCACCACGGCGGTCCGGCTGGCCACATCCATCTGCACGATCTTGTTGAAGCGAGCCAGCGACAACGTCACCCCGCGTGGGTGGGGCATGGCGCCACCCGACAGCCCCGTGCCGGCGCCACGCGCCACCACGGGCACAGCCAGGCCATGGCAGGTCTTGAGAACCGCCTGCACCTGCGCCTCGGTCTCGGGTAGGGCCACGGCGAGCGGACGCTGCCGGTAGGCGGTGAGCCCGTCGCACTCGTAGGGTGTGGTGTCTTCGTCCTGCCACAACAGGCAATGCGCCGGCAAAACGGCCTGTAGCGAGCGCACGATCTTGCTTCTTAGCTCTGCTATTTGTAGCAACTGGGCTTCGGTGGTGGGCGTCGGCGCGTTCATGGCTTGGCTCGGTTAGCGGCTATATTGCCATGCCCGCCGATCGGTGGTGCGACTGACCAGCGAGGAGACAGGCCCATGGCCTCAGACAAGGAGATGAGCGACAGTGCCCATTGGCTGGGTCTGCGCGGGAAGGTGGCCGTGGTCACGGGTGCCGGCAGCGGCATCGGCGCGGCCGTTGCGCAGGCCTTGGCAGCAGCGGGCGCAGCGGTGGCGCTCGTGGACCGCGAACTGCAGGGGGCACAAGCGCTGGCACAAGGAATCCAGGCCGGCGGGGCCAAGGCCATGGCCTTGGCCTGTGACACCAGCGACGAGGCGCAGGTGCTGCACGCCGCTGGGCAGGTGCGCGAGCACCTGGGCACCTGCGATGTCCTGGTGAACAACGCCGGCATCATGCGCGCCGCCGGTGTCGAAGACGTGAAGCTGGCCGACTGGCAGGCCGTGCTCAACGTCAATCTCACGGGTTACCTGCTGTGTACCCGCGCCTTTGGCGCCGACATGCTGGCGCGCGGGGGTGGCAGCATCGTGCATATCGCCTCCATTTCCGGGACAACGCCGCAAAGCCGCAGTGGTGCCTACAGCGCCAGCAAGGCGGGCGTGTTGCTGCTTTCGCGCCAGATCGCCGTGGAATGGGGTCCCCGTGGCGTTCGCAGCAACGCCATCTGCCCCGGCATGATCCGGACCGCGCTCACCCAGAAGTTCTATGAAGAACCGGGATTTGAGGCCCGTCGTTCGTTGGCGACAGCCAGCCGCCGCATCGGCGAGCCGGGCGACATCGCCAACGCCGCCTTATTTCTGGCCAGCGAACGCGCGGCCTATTGCAACGGGGCCGAATTGCTGGTCGATGGCGGCCTGTCCAGCATGATCATGGACATGGTCCCACGCCCTGGATACAACCAGACCTGAAGGGATTCGCTCGATGTCAAATGTTTCTGGTTCGCCCGCCCTTGCCGCTTCGGCGACGGCTCGCGAGGCCGACCTGGTGATCGTTGGATCTGGCGCCGCCGGCCTGACCTGCGCCATCACGGCCCGCAAGCGCGGACTGCAGGTTGTGGTGCTTGAGAAAGAGCCCGTCTTTGGTGGCACCACGGCACTGTCGGGTGGTGTGTTGTGGGTGCCGCTGGGCCCACACGGCCGTGAGCAGAACGCGGCCGATTCCCGCGAGGCCGTGCACCGCTACCTGCAGCACGAAGCGGGTGATTTCTATGACGCCGGCGCGGTCGAGGCGTTCCTGGACCACGGCCCGGCCATGGTCGAGATGCTGGAGCGCGAAACGGCGATGCAGTTTGTGCCCACCCTGTATCCCGACTACCACCCCGCGTTGCCCGGTGGGGTGGACATCGGGCGCTCCATCCTTGCCAAGCCCTTCGACATCCGAGAACTGGGCGACGACATGCCGAGGCTGAAGCCGCCGCTTGAGACGATCACCTTCATGGGAATGATGTTCAATTCGTCCAACGCCGACCTCAAGCATTTCTTTCAAGCGACCAAGTCGCTCACCTCGTTTGTGTATGTGGCCAGGCGTCTGCTGGCGCACATGAAGGAGCTGGCGCTGTACCGCCGTGCGGTGTTGGTGACCAGTGGCAATGCACTGGCCGCGCGACTGGCCAAATCCTGCTTCGACCTGGGTGTGCCCATCGAGACCGGCGTGGACGCCCGGGAGCTGCTGCGTGACGCGCAGGGCCGCATCTGTGGCGTGCGCAGCCAGGAGGGCCGTGGTGTTGGTCGCGAATGGCGCGCTCGTCTGGGCGTGGTGCTCGCCTGCGGCGGATTCCCGCATGACCGGGCACGCATTGCCAAGGCCTATCCCCATGTGCAGCGGGGCGCGGCCCACCTGTCGCCCACACCCGAATCGAACACCGGCGACGGCTTGGCGATGGCCGAGGCTGTGGGTGCCACAGCGCCCCTGCGATTTCCCAATGCCGCAGCCTGGATGCCCGTGTCGGCCGTCCCCATGGGCGATGGTCGCACCGGTGTGTTTCCGCACCTGCTGGATCGCTACAAGCCTGGCGTGATCGGTGTGCTGGCCGATGGCCAGCGTTTCACCAACGAATCCGAGAGCTATCACGATGTCGGCGCCGCCCTGATGCGGGCCTGCGCCGGACGGCCCGAAACTGCGATGTGGCTGATCTGCGATCAGACCGCACTGTCCAGCTATGGCCTGGGTTACGTCAAGCCCGCACCCTTGCCCCACGGGCGCTTTGTGCGCAACGGCTATCTGAAGAAGGGGGCCACATTGGCCGACCTGGCGCGCGCCGCCGGCATCGACGCGGCGGGCCTCGAGGCCACCGTGCGCACCTACAACGATGGAGCGGCAAGAGGTCAGGATCCGGCTTTTCAGCGCGGCCGGACCTCGTTCAACCGCTACCTGGCCGATCCACTGGTGCAGCCCAACCCCTGTGTGGCGCCGATCGTTCGAGCTCCCTTCTTTGCCGTGAAGCTGCTGATGGGGGACCTGGGCACGTTTGATGGCCTGCGCACCAGCGTGGTGGGTGAGGTGCTGGATGCGCAAGGCGCGCCCATCACCGGTCTCTACGCCTGTGGCAACGACCGCGCCAGCATCATGGGCGGCGCCTATCCGGGTGCGGGAATCACCCACGGCCCCAACATGGTGTTCGCCTACGTCACCGCCAACCACATCGCCGACCACGCCAGTCGGCCCGGAAGCACCCGATGAACCACCCACATCCCACCAGCATCGACCGTCCGCTGATCGACCAGCGGGTCTACACCATCGCCTTGCGCAAGATGCCCGATTTCCTGGACGTGTTCAACCGGCTCGCCATGCCGGTGCTCATGGAAACCCTGGGACATCCGCTGGGCTTCTACACCAGCGTGGTCGGCCCGCTCAACCAGTTCACGCACATGTGGTCTTACGAAGACCTGCTGGACTACCAGCGCCGCTGCACGGCACGCGACACCCACCCCGACTTCGGGGCGTACCTGGCCGCGTCCGGCCCACTGATCGTTGCACAGGAGACGCGTTTGATCCGTGCGGCCAACATGCCTGGCTGGCTGGCACCGCCCGCCGGCCGCTGAACACCATCGCCCGAGCTGCGGCGCCCTGCGCGCCCGTAGCAGCCGCTGGCGTCGGATTCGGCATCGGGCCAGGGGTCAGGCCAGTTTCTGGCGCCAGCGTGACCAGGCTTGTGCGGTGGGTGTCGTGCCCGCGCCGGGTTGTGCTGGCCGGCGAAAGTGCCCATCGACCACTTCGGCGGGCTCTTCGAACCCATCCTTGATCCAGGGGATGTATTCGAGCACCGCGCACGCTGGCGAGGCGTAGGCCAGGTGCACATGGACCTGGCTCATGTCGCCCGCATGGGGCGCCACGGGCAAGTGGCGGCTGCGCGCGGCTTCACACACGGCCAACACATCGGTCAACCCCGCCATGCGGGTGACATCGGGCTGCACCCAGTGGATGGCCTCCTGGTGAAAAAACTCATTGAAGGCCTCGCGGGTGTACAACTGCTCGCCCAGCGCAACCGGGATGCGCGTGGCCCGCGCCAGTTGCGCATGGCTTCGCACGTCGTCGTACCACAGGGGCTCCTCGAACCAGAACAGGTCCAGCGCCTCGGCAGCGCGGCAAAAGCGCAGACAGGTGGGCAGGTCCCACTTGCCGTTGCCGTCCACCGCCATCGTCACATCGGGTCCGATGGCCGCGCGCACCGCCTGCAGGCGCCGGATGTCGCGCTCGACGCTGGAGCCCACCTTGATTTTGACGCCCGTGAAACCCTCGTCAACTGCGCGGCGTGCGCCCGCCACGAGGTCCTGGTCGCTCAGGCTCAACCAACCAATATCGGTGTTGTAGGCGCGCACACGATCGCGCACCGCACCGCCCAGCAAGGACCACAAGGGAACACCAGCCGCCTTGGCCTTCAGGTCCCACAGCGCGACGTCCAGCGCCGCATGCGACAAGGTGGTGATGCCCGCGCGGCCGATCCACTGCAAGGCCGGATCGCGCGCCAGCTTGAGCCACAGGCGCTCGATGTCACGCGCATCCTCGCCCAGCAGCAGGGGGGCGTGGCACGTGGCGATGCACTGGGTGATGAGCCGATCGCCTTCGAGGTGCGCGTGTGTTCCCGTGAAGCCGTAACCGCTCAGGCCCTGGTCGGTGTCGATGCGTGCGCCCACCACCCCCCAATGCGACAGGGTGTGGGTGCTGTCGGCGATCTGCGAACCCGTGACGGGCATGTGCAGGATGAAGGGTTCGATGTGCGTGATCTTCATGGGCGCTTGCGTGTTGGGGCTTCGGTGAGCGCCGGGGCGCCGATTCCGCAGAAGTAGACCGCCACCAGCTGCTCGACGATGAGGTCGTCGGACATCTTGGCGTAGGTGCGCAGGTAGTCCACCGCCGGATCGCAGGTGCGCGAATAGAAGCTGAAGGCGATGGTGTCGTCGGACAGGGCCGACTGCAGCTGCCCCTGGCGGCGCGCATCCTTGATCAGCTTCTTCACGCGGTTGTGCAGCCGCACCGCCACCGCCACGTAGCTCAGGCTGCGGGTGAGCATGCCGCGCACATGCGATTGGGTCGACGGCAGCAGCGGCATGCCGCCCGACAGCCGCAGGCGCACGGCCCACGCCAGCAGGGCTTGCAATTGCGCGCGCGGCGGGGTGTCCGCCGCTTGATCATCCAGCACGGCGATGGCATCGCCCAGCAGGCGGATCATCGCCGCCACGGCGAGCTTCTCCTTGGAGTCAAAGTGCTTGTACAGCACGGGCTTGGAGATACCGGCCTCGGCAGCCACCTCGTCCATGGTCATGAGGTCAAAGCCTCGCGACGCAAGGATGCGGGTGGTGGCGTCGAGCACGGCGGCCTCCCGCAACTGGAAGGCCTGATCCTTGAAGCTCAGGCGCTGGGCAATACTCATAAGGAAGTGTCGCTACTGGTTAGTAAACATTTGTGGCATACTGGTTGCAATGATACCTTCATCGTCAACATCCAGGATGCCGCCAGGCCAGCGGGTCGCGGTGATCGGCTCGGGCATTGCGGGCCTGGCCAGCGCCGCCTGCCTGTCCGTTCGCCACCGGGTGGTGCTGTTCGAAGCCGCCGACACCCTGGGTGGACACGCGCACACGGTGGACGTCGAGCTGGAAGGCCGTTCGGTGGCCGTGGACACCGGCTTTCTGGTGTTCAACGACCGAACCTACCCGCTGCTGATGGGCCTGTTCGAGCAACTGCAGGTGCCCACCCACGCCAGCGACATGAGTTTTGGGGTGAGCCTGGACCAGGGCGCTCTGGAATGGGCGGGGACCAATCTGAACACCGTCTTCGCGCAAAGGCACCACCTGCTGTCGCCCCGCTTCCTGGGCATGCTGGCTGATCTGCTGCGCCTGAACCGGCAATCCCATGCCCACCTGGCGCAATGCGCAGATGGACGAATGACGCTGCAGGATCTGCTGGAGCAGGGGCGCTATGGCCGGGCCCTGCGCGATGCCTACCTGCTGCCCATGGCGGCGGCGATCTGGTCCAGCCCCACGGGTGAGATCCTGAAGTTTCCTGCTGCGACCTTCCTGCGCTTTTGCATCAACCACGGCCTGCTGCAGATCGAGGGACGCCCACGTTGGTACACCGTGGAAGGCGGCTCGCGCGAGTACGTGCGCCGACTGGCCCAGCGCATTCCCGACATCCGCCTGTCAACGCCCGTTGAGGCCGTGCAGCGCGCCGGCTCCGGCGTGTTGGTGCGCAGCGCGGGCCAGGACGAAGCCTTCGACCATGTCGTGCTGGCCACGCACGCGCCCGACAGCCTGCGCCTGCTCGTCGACGCCGACGATGCCGAAACCGAGGTGCTGGCTGCCGTGCGCTACCAGCCCAATGAAACCATCCTGCACACCGACCAGGGCTTGATGCCGCGCCGGCGCCGTGTGTGGTCCGCGTGGAACTATCTGGGCCAGCGTGCCGGCGACGGACAACGGCCCGTGAGCGTCACCTACTGGATCAATCGGTTGCAGCCCCTGCCGGTGCAGACCCCGGTGCTGGTGACGCTGAACCCCTTTGAAGCGCCCCACCCCGAAACCGTCCTGGGCCGCTACCGCTACGACCACCCCTTGTTCGACCACCCGGCCCTGCAGGCCCAGGCACGCCTGCCCGGGATTCAGGGGCGGCGCAAGACCTGGTTCGCCGGGGCCTGGACGGGGTACGGGTTTCATGAAGACGGCCTGGCCTCGGCCGTGCGTGTGGCCGAAGGCTTTGGCGTTCGACCCACCTGGGCCGTGCGGACATGACCACCCCTGCGCCCCTCAAGCCCTCCCATGTGGCTCCGGCGTTGCAGGCCGTGACGGCCATGCGGTCTGCCGCCGAACTCGTGGTCGGTCGCGTGTTGCACGAGCGCCTGCGGCCACAGACCCATCGGTTCAGCTACCCCGTGTTCAGCGTGCGCATCGACCTCGCCCGCATCGGTGAAGCGGTCTCGCAAAGCCGCGGCTGGTTCGGCCTGCAGGCCTGGCGGCCGCTGAGCCTGAGCTGGCACGACCACGGCGCCCGTGACGGCAACGATCCCCTGGTGTGGATGCGCGGCGTGCTGGCCGACGCCGGTCTTCCCCATGACGGCCAGGTGGTGCTGCAGGCTTTTCCCCGCGTTTTTGGATGGGGCTTCAAGCCTGTGAGCTTCTGGTACTGCCACAACCGCGCCGGTGCCTTGGTGGCCCTGTACGCCGAAGTGAACAACACCTTTGGTGAGCACCATGGTTACCTGTTGGCCGAGACTGGGGGTGGCGCCATCGGGCCCGAAACCGTGCTGGCGTGCCGGAAACGCTTCTATGTCTCGCCCTTCTGCGCGGTCGACGGCGACTACACCTTCCGCCTGCGCGCTCGCCCGGGCTTTGTGGGTGTTGCCATCGATCATTTCGATGCCGAGGGCTTGCTGCTGCACACCGCCGTGGGCGGGCGCGTCCTGCGCTGGTCAGCCACCGAGCTGGTGCGGGTTCTGCTGCGCATGCCAGCCCAGGGCCTGGGCATCGTTGCCCGCATCCACTGGCAGGCCTTGCGCCTGTGGTTGCGCCGCGTGCCCTTGTTTGCCAGGCCACCAGCGCCGCAGCAAGCCATCGACGTGTCGATTCAGACACCCACGCCACCCCCGTTCTACCCGCCACGCCAGGAGGCTGCGCCATGACCCGAGCCTTGCGCTCCACTTTCGACAATCCCGCTTCCATCGATGCCGCCACCGCGATGCCGCTGGCCGGGCGTGCCTTCCTGCGCTTGGCGCAGGGCCTGCCCCATGGGCAGCTGCGCTTGCGCCTGCCGGATGGGCAGGTGCTGTCGGCCGGCGACCCGCACAACGGCCCTTCCGGCGAGCTGCACCTGCGCGATTGGCGCGCCTGCGCCAAGATCATGCGCAGCGGCGACATCGGATTTGCCGAAGCCTTTGCGGCCGGCTGGGTGCACAGCCCCGATCTGACGGCACTGCTGCACCTGGCGCTGGCCAACGAGCGCGCCATCGAGCGCCTGATCCAAGGCTCGCCCCTGGCGCGCCTGTGGCATCACCTGTTGCACCGCTTGCGCGCGAACACCCGGCGCGGCAGTGTGCGCAACATCCACGCGCATTACGACATCGGC
>CAYNWR010000105.1:2694-8228 GCA_964400915.1 uncultured Burkholderiaceae bacterium | reverse complement strand
GTGGGCACCACGGCCATCGGCGCGGCCCTGATCGAACAACAGCCCGTCTGGTTGCACCGGGGCGAGCACTTTTTTGCCGACACCAGTGTCTACAGCTGCGCGGGCGCACCCATCGTCGGACCCCAAGGCCTGTGTGTGGGCATGATCGACGTGACCGGCATCGAGGCCCGCGAGCGCCCGCAACTGCGGCACCTGGTGCGCCACGTGGCCCGCGCCATCGAAAACGACCTGGTGAGCGCCGCGCCCGCTGCCCTGCGGGTGCGCCTGGGTTGGCCCGGGCGCGCCGGTGGCAGCGACGATGACGGGCTGATCTCCGTCGACGCCGATGGCCACATCGTGGGCGCCAATCCGGCGGCGCGCGAGATGCTTGGCCTGCCGCCCTGGGTCAGCCGCAGCAACACCGCATTGGACGACGTTTTTGCCATGCCCGGCGCAAGCCTGTTCGACGCCGCACGGGCACCCGATGTTCCCCTGGAGATGCCGCTGTGGTCGGGCCTACGGGTGCAGGCGTGGGCCAGCACCACCCGGGCAAGTTGCGCGCCACCACGGGCATCAAGCCTGGGGGCCGCGCACCCGGCATCCAACCCCCGCGCGCCGCTGCGGGCCGTCGAAGCCGACTGGATACGCCAGGCGGTCGAACGCGCGCGCGGCAACGTGGCGTCCGCAGCGCGCGAGCTGGGCATCAGCCGTGCCACCGTCTATCGCAAGTTGCGCGAGGCACGGCCCAGCACTGCATCGGATTGACACGCATGCAAGGCACAACCGATCGAATGCAGCAGATCCAGCTCGCGCGCCAGCGTGTGCTGGTGCAGGGCCTGCCGATGCCCTGGTTCGACAGCGGCGCCCAGTTGGCGGACGCGCTGCTCGTCGAGCGCGCCTGGCGCCGCTGCCTCGAACGTGGCCAGCGACCCGACGACAAGGTGGTGTTCGACAGCATCACGCCGCCTGCGGTGCGCCGCACACTCGAAGAGAACCGCACGCTCATCGCCGCGGCACGGCCGGTGATCGACCGCCTGGGCCAGGCCATGCACAACACGCGCTATTTCGCGATCCTCACAAATGCCATGGGCATCGTGATTGATGCGGACGGACCCATCGATCGATCGGACTACCGCGCCGACCTGATCACCCGCGTGGGCACCGACCTGTCGGAGGCCCACGTGGGCGCGACATCCATCAGCATCGCGCTGGCCGACCGGCAGAGCATCTGGCTGCACCGCGGCGAGCATTTCCTGGCCGATGCCGGCGTGCTGACCTGCGCGGGAGCGCCGATCTTCGGTCCGGACGGCCTGTGTGTGGGCATGCTCGATCTCACCGGCATCGAGGTCAGCGAACGCCCCGAGTTGCGCCACCTGGTCGACGAGGCGGCCCGGGACATCGAGAACGCGCTGGCGGCGGTGCGGCCCCACCTGCTGCGCCTGCGCATCAACTGGCCCGGCCACCTGCAACGCGGCGCGCGCGACGGCATCGTCTGTGTGGACGCCGAGGGCTGCGTCACCGGTGCCAACCATGTCGCGCGCCAGATGCTTGCGCCCCTGGCGCGCGCCGCGATCGAAGGCACGCCATTGCCCCATTGCAGCGAGCTGTTTGCCGCACCCTGGGAGCCCCTGGTCGACCTGGCACGGCGCAATGGCGCTGGCGCTGCGAGCACCGCCTTTGTGCCCCTGCCCCACGGCCTGCAGATCGAGGTGCTGCCGCGAATCGCCGGTCTGGGAGGCATGGCGGCGCCGGCATCGTGCGACCCGGGCTTCGATGCCGCCGACCACACCGGCGGTGCCCCGCATTCGCTGCGGGATGTCGAATGGGTGGTGATCCAGCAGGCGGTCGACGTGGCGCAGGGCAACGTCGCCCTGGCCGCTGCGCGCCTGGGCATCAGCCGCGCCACGCTGTACCGCCGCTTGGCCGGACAGAAGTTGCGCCGCGAATAGCTGCGGCGTCGGTTACGCTGGCAATGCCAGCACCACAGCCGACTCGCTCACATCGACATCGACCCGCTGGCCGGAGCGCAAGTGCGTTGAGCCGGGCGCAAAGCCGACCACGCGCACCTGCCCGCCCGCCAGTTCGACGGTGATTTCCGCCGTTTCGTCACCACGGGTGATCCGGCGAACCTTGCCCGTCAGGCGGTTGCAGGTCGCGGCACCCGACTGCGACCCCATACGACCGACGGTCACCGCGGTCGCCTTGAACAGGGCGATGAGTGGCAACCCGGGGCGCAGACCCAGCAGTTCGGCGCTTTCCCGCGTGATGCGCGCCGCCAGGCGGGAGCCGTCAGAGAGGTCGAGCACGGCAATGGCCAGCGGGCCTTGCACGCGCAGCTGCGCCAAGCGGCATGGGAGTTGATTGCGCATGCTGGTGCGAACGGCCAGACGCGCAGCGGCGGGGGCCTCGTCGCCGGCATCGGCCAGGCGATCGAGCGTCTGCGTCATGGCGCGATCGACCGCGCCCGCAGCGGCCAGCAATTGCCGGCCCGCTTCGGTCAGGCGCGCGCCACCGCCGCCGGTTCCGCCGACCGCGCGCTCCACCAAGGGCACGCCAGCCAGGTTGGTCAGCATGTCCAGCGCCTGCCAGGCGGCCTTGTAGCTCACCCCCGCGTCGCGCGCCGCCTGCGAGATGCTGCCAACGCGGGCCACCAGGCCCAGGATCTCGATGCGCTTGTCACTCGCGGCACGTCCAAGCGCGGCGCCGAATGCAAGCTTGACCTCCTGGTTGCGCATGGGGGCGATTGTGTCTCGGCTGGGATCGCCGGTCACCGGTGCTACCATCGCTATTCCAATCATGAATAGCGATGGATTGCCAACCATGTTGACCTTGAACATCCGGCACGTGCGCCGCGCAAGCTGGGCGGCCGCCTTGTTGCTCGTTGCAGGATCTGCCTTTGCGCAGCGTCTGACGGTGTCGGCCGCTTCCAGCCTGACCCAAGCCTTCCAGGCCATCGGCGCGGCCTACGAGAAGGACAAACCCGGAGTCCGCGTGAGCTTCAACTTCGCGGCATCGGGTCCCTTGCTGGCGCAGATCCGGCAGGGGGCGCCTGTGGACGTGTTCGCGTCGGCCGACCAGGAAACCATGGACCGCGCCAGCGCCGCTGGCCTGATCGCCCATGGCACCCGCACCGACTTTGCGGCCAACGCCCTGGTGCTGGTGGTGCCGGCTGCAGCGACATCCGCGGTGCCCCGGTCCTTGCAGGACCTGACGGGCAGCACCTTTCAACGCATCGCCATCGGCTCGCCGGCCACCGTACCGGTGGGACGCTACACGCTGGAGGCGGTGCAGCAGGCGGGCCTGGCCCCGGCGCTGCAAGCCCGTTGGATCCAGGCCGAAAACGTTCGGCAGGTGCTCAGCTACGTCGCACGCCGCGAAGTCGACGCAGGGTTCGTCTACCGCACCGATGCCTTGATCGAACCCAGGGTCCGTGTGGTGTTGGACGTGCCAACGGCCACCCGTGTGACCTACCCGATGGCCATGGTGGCCAGCAGCCCGAATGCCGCCGCCGCCCGCGATTTTCTGGCCTACGTCCAGGGTCCGGTGGGCCGCGCCGAGCTGGAACGCTTCGGCTTTGGCAAGCCGTGATTCGCCAAGGCGTCTGCACGGCACATGCTCACCCCGCTTTGGTTGACCCTGAAGGTTGCCTTGATGGCCACCTTGCTGGCGGGCCTGGCCGGGGTGGCGCTGGGCTGGTGGGTCGCCCGCCGGCGCTTTGCCGGCCGTGACACCGTCGACGCGCTGCTGATGCTGCCCATGGTGCTGCCGCCCACCGTGCTGGGCTACTACCTCATCGTTGTCATCGGCCGCCACGGCTGGCTGGGCCGCCACCTGGACACCTGGTTCGGCATCAACCTCATGTTCACCTGGCAGGGTGCGGTGATTGCTGCCACCATCGTGAGCCTGCCGCTGGTCTACAAGGCCGCGCGCGCCGCCTTCGAGGAGATCGACATGCGCTTCGCCCAGGCCGCGCGCACGCTGGGCGCCGGCGAGCTGGAGATCATGCTGCGCATCAGCCTGCCCCTGGCGCTGCGTGGCATCACGGCGGGACTGATGCTGGCCTTCGCCCGGGCCATGGGCGAGTTCGGTGCCACGCTGATGATCGCGGGCAACCTGCCCGGGCGCACCCAGACGCTTTCCATCGCGGTCTACGAGGCGGTCCAGGCCGGCAACGATGCGCAGGCCCTGTGGCTCACGTTGGTGATCTCACTGGTGTGTGTGGCCGTGCTGGTGGGATCGGCGCGCCTGCTGGCGCCGCGCCACTGATGCCGGCCGCGCCAACCCTCGCGTCCTCCAGCTTGCCCATGAAACCAGCCGTCCTCGACATCGCGGTACAGCTGGAGGTGGCCAGTGCCAGCCGGCGATTTGCGCTGGACCTTGCGTTTTCCAGCAGTGCCCGCCGCAACGCGCTGATCGGGCCCTCGGGCGCCGGAAAGTCGCTGACCCTGATGGCCATCGCGGGCCTGATCACGCCCCGCGCCGGCCGGGTGCTGGTGAACGGTGAAGCCCTGTTTGACTCCGCTCGTGGCATCGACCTGCCCGTGCGGAGCCGCCGGGTGGGTTTTGTATTTCAGGATTACGCCCTGTTCCCCCACTTCACGGTGCGCGAAAACCTGAGTTTTGGCGTTCGGCCAACCGGGCATGCGCCTGCGCCTGAACGCATCCGGCATGTCGACGAACTGCTGGAACGTTTTGGCCTGCGCGAGCTGGCCGGCGAGCGGCCCGCACACCTATCGGGCGGACAGCGCCAACGCGTGGCCGTTGCGCGCGCACTGGCGGCGCGACCCCGGCTGCTGTTGCTCGACGAGCCGTTCAGCGCGCTCGACCCTGCGCTGCGCCGCAGCTTGCGGCAAGAGCTGGCGGATCAAATGGACACGCTGGACATTCCGCTGCTGATGGTCTCCCACGATCATGGCGACGCCGTGGCACTGGCCGACGAGGTGATCGCACTCGACGCGGGCAAGGTCCACACCCAGGGACCGACAGCCCCCGTCCTGAACCGGCTCGCGAACCGTGCCGCGCCGGGCGCAGAACCCGCTGCCGTGCTCGAGGGCCGGATCGGACCACCGGACACACGCTGGCAACTGGCCCAGGTTGTGATGGACGGTTCGTCGCAACGCCTGTGGTTGCGCGAAGCCGGCCTGCCAACCGGCCGAAGCGTGCGCGTGCGCATCTTTGCGCGCGACGTGGCACTGGCCACCCAGGAGCCGCAAGGCCTCAGTGTGCAGAACGTGCTGGCAGGGCATGTGGCCGATCTGGAGGCCGTTCCGGCTTCGGGCCAGATGCTGGTGCGCGTCGCTTTGGGCGGCCAGACGCTGCTGTCGCAGGTGACGCAGCGGGCGGCGCACGAGTTGGCACTCGAGCCCGGCCGACCCGTCTGGGCCATGGTCAAGGCGGTGGCGCTGGGCAGCTGAGCGCCCGCCTATCGGAAGCCGGCGCCAGCGTCAGGCCGGTGCGATCTATGGCAGCAGCACCTCGATGCGAGCCAGCCAGCGGACGTGGCGTGGCCCCGACCGAAGATCCTGCAGCGACCGCAGGGCCGGCAGGCCATCGCG
>CAYNWR010000105.1:0-2594 GCA_964400915.1 uncultured Burkholderiaceae bacterium | reverse complement strand
GGCGACGCACCCTGGCGCACCGTCAGGCCATAGGCGGCACCCACCTGAAGCGCCTGCGGAACCTGCACCACCTGCAGGCCCGCAACTTCGCGGCGGGCGATCACGGCGTTGGTGCAATAGGTGAGGAACACATCGGCCTGTCCGCTGTCCATCACCCAGGCGTAGGTGTTGCGGCCCGCCGGCGGCCGCGGCGAATCGGCGCCGCCCGTGAGCTTCAGCGCCTTGGCGTCCAAGGCCGCATAGGCGCCCGGCCGCAACGCGTCGGCCTTGCGAAACAATTGCCATGCGTAGTCGCCCGAGGGATCGGCACGCGGCGTCGACGTGCCCAGGCGAACGCCCGGTCGCAACAGGGTTTCGAGCAGGTTCGCTGTTTCCACGGACAAGCCGGGGCGCACCAGCGCGCACAGGGCGTTGCGCGCAAACACCACCGGCGGCGACCAGCCGCCAGCCTGTGCCAGCCGCTGCGGATGGTCGACATCGGCGGAGGCAAACACCTGCGCCGCCTCGCCCTGCTCGATGCGCTCGCGCAGCAATCCCGACGCGCCAAAACTCAGATCGATGGCATCGCCGGTGCGCACGCGGTGGTCCGCCGCGATGGCCGTGAACACTTCGCGCAGGCTGCCCGCGGCAAAGACCTTCACGGGGAGCCCGGTCGCCGTCGGGGTCGCCTGCTGGGCATTCACGGCGTTGCCGGCCGCCAGCGCCAGCACAGCCCCCAGCAGGTACACCCCGCCGCGATGCGCCAGGCCTCGTCCGACACGTGCCAGCCTGCCAAGAACCGCGCCCGTCGCCCTCATTTGCCCGCGTTCGGAAAGAACAGCTGCTCGCCGCTCACCTTGTACGCCGCAATGCTGGACTGCCCCGCGGGCGAGACGACCCAGTCCACGAACTTCTGGGCGTCGGCTGCCTTCACGTGCGGATGCCTGGCGGGATTGACGACCATCACGCCGTACTGGTTGAACAGGCGCGCGTCGCCTTCGACCAGGATGACCAGATCACCGCGGTTCTTGAACGCCAGCCAGGTGCCGCGATCGGTCAGCACATAGGCGTTGGTGGAGTTGCCCATGTTGAGGGCCGGTCCCATGCCGCAGCCACATTCACGGTACCCACTGCCCTTGGCGGCGGCAGCTCCGGCCGCCTGCCAGTAGCGCAGCTCGGCCGCGTGGGTGCCACTCTTGTCGCCACGCGAGACGAAGGGGGCGTTGGCCAGGGCGATCTTGCGCAGCGCTTCGGTGACGTCACGGCCTTTGACGCCCGCTGGGTCCGCCTTCGGGCCCACGACCACGAAATCGTTGTACATCACGGCGAATCGCTTGAGCGCAAACCCATCGGCCACCATCTTCTCTTCGGCCGTCTGGTCGTGCACAAACAGCACATCGGCGTCACCGCGACGCCCCATGTCCAGCGCCTGCCCCGTGCCCAGGGCCACCACCTTGACGTCGATGCCCGTGGCGCGCTTGAAGTCGGGCAGCAGGTGCCCGAACAATCCCGACTGTTCGGTGGACGTGGTCGACGCCATCACCAGGGTCTGCCCAAAGGCAGTGCTCGACAATGCAAAAACGATAGCAAGCATCATTGATTTGATGCTCGCCACAGGCCAATTGGACATGAAAGTTCTCATCACAGCTCTCCTTGCAGAAACAAATGGGCTTCGGGGTGGGTGTCGCACAGCTTCGGGTCACCAAAAAAACGGTGGGGGTCCAGATCGGCCGCCAGGCGCCCCTCGTGCAGAAACAGGACGCGTGTGGCCAGGCGTTTGACCTGGCCGAGGTTGTGGCTGGCAAAGACCAGCGTGCGCGCCTGTCCATCCGGCTGGGGCTCGCTGGCCCATTGGCTCATCAACGATTCGATGTCGCGCTTGGCATGCGGGTCCAGGCTCGCGGTGGGCTCATCGAGCATCAGCACCGCCGGCCGTCGGGCCCAGGCCCGGGCAAAGGCCAGGCGCTGCTGCTGCCCGCCCGACAGGGTGTGCGCCGGCTGCCCTGCGCTGGCGACCAGTCCAAAGCGTTCGATGGCCTCTTGTGCCAGGCGCCGCGCCGGCGCCCAAGCGTGCCCTGCCAGCCACAGGCCCAGCGCCACGTTGTGCAGGGCCGAGGTGCGCATCATGTAGGGGCGTTGAAACAGCATGGCCTGACCGGCGCCGGGCCGGGCCACACGCTGCCCCTGCGCCAGGGGCAGCAAGCCGTGCAACGCGCGCAGCAGGGTGCTCTTGCCGCTGCCGTTGGCGCCCACCAGGGCCACGCGCTCGCCCGCATGGATGGCCAGATCCATCCCACGCAGGACGCTGCGACCACCCAGCACCACATGGGCCTGCCGCAGGGCCACCACAGGCGCCTCCACTGGCACGCTCTGGGCCACCACCGTGGTCGCCATCAGGCTTGTCATCACCAGGCCCCTGCGGCCGGGCCGACACCTGCCGCCAGTCGCGCGTCCGCACGCTCCAGACGCCGCCGCAACACGGCCACCACGGCGTTGAGCACCAGCACCACGCCCAACAGCACCAAGCCCAGGGCCAGGGCCAGCGGCAGATCGCCCTTGGAGGTTTCCAGCGCGATGGCCGTGGTCATCACACGGGTGAAGCCGTCGATGTTGCC
>CAYNWR010000104.1:0-8271 GCA_964400915.1 uncultured Burkholderiaceae bacterium | reverse complement strand
GGCGCTTGTCGATGTAGGTGACGTTCTGCAGCGGCGGTGGCAACTTGAAGTTCAGGCCCGGCTCGGTGATGACTTCCTTGATCTGCCCCAGTGCATACACAACGCCAAACTGACGCTGGTCGACAACGAAGATCATCGAGCCGAACACGCCCAGCGCGACCAGCAGCGACGAGATGATGAATCCAATGCGGTTCATGGTGTGGGGGCCTCCGGTCAGCGGGATTCGCGCTCACGCGAGCGACTGCCGTCGCGCGCACGGGCATCCAGGCTGCTGGGGTTGGTGGGTGGCGCGGCCGGCGCCCCTGCAGGGGCAGACGGCGCCTGGGGCGCACCGGCGTTGTCGGCGGCCGCGCCCATCAAAAGAATTCGATCCAGCGGCAAATTGAGCAGGCTGCCGCCCGAGCGGGAATCGACCAGCACCTTGGTGACGCCTGAATAGACCTGCTGCATCGTCTCCAGGTACAGGCGGTCGCGCGTCACCTGCGGTGCCTTCTGGTATTCGGCCAGCACCGAGCGAAAGCGCTCGGCATCGCCCTGCGCCTGCGCCACGATGCGCGACTTGTAGCCTTCGGCTTCCTCGCGCAAGCGCGCAGCGGCGCCCGTCGCGCGGGGAATCACGTCGTTGGCGTAGGCCTGGGCTTCGTTCTTGGCCCGCTCGCGCTCCTGGCCAGCCTTGAGCACGTCGTCAAAGGCCGCCTGCACCTGCTCGGGCGGGCGCACGCCGCCTTGCTGCAGGTTGATGCCCACCACCTCGATGCCCACCTTGTAGCGGTCCAGGATGGTCTGCATGATCTGGCGCACGCGCGGCGCGATCTGGTCGCGCTCCTCGGCCAGAGCGGTGTCCATGCGCATCTTGCCGATCACCTCGCGCACCGCGGTTTCGGCGGCCTGCACCACCGCCTCGGTGGGGTTCTTGCTTTCGAACAGGAAGGCGCGAGCGTCACTCAAGCGGTACTGGACCGCAAATTTGATCTCGACGATGTTCTCGTCTTCGGTCAGCATGGCCGACTCGCGCAGGCCGGTGGCCTTGATGACGGTGTCGCGGCCGATGTCGATCGAGCGGATCTGCGTCACAAACACCATCTCGTGGCGCTGGAACGGGTAAGGCATGCGCCAGTTGAAGCCGGCGCCCACGGTGCTCTTGTAGCGCCCGAACTGCGTGATGACGGCCTGCTGGCCTTCCTGGACGATGAAAAAGCCGGTGGCCAGCCAGATCAGCACCGCCACCACGGCAATGACGCCCAGGCCAATGCCGGCGCCCTTCATGTCCGGCTGAAACCCACCCGGGCCTCGTCCGCCGTTGGAGCCACCACGGGGCGGGCCGCCTGGGCGCGAGCCACCCGCACCACCGCGTCCACCACCGAGCAGGTTGCCCAACTTGCGGTTGAAATCGCGCCAGAGTTCGTCCAGGTCGGGCGGGCCCTGATTGGGTCCCTGCCCACGTGGTGGTGGCGGTGGGGGCGGCGGGGGCGGGGGCGGAGGCGGCGGCGGTGATGCCGCAGGCGCCCCGGGTGGAGGCGGCGACGAGCCCGCCGGCCCACCGCTGCCGGGGGTGGCGTCGTCGCTGCGTCCCCAGCGCGAATCGTTGAGATTGAACATGCCCAGGGTTGCGCGCCACCAGCGCTGCAAGGGCATTGTCAAACCGTTAAAGCTCATGTGGAAAATCCGTCCATACAACGAGGGAGACATCGTCTGGCGCGATCCGCCTCACCTCAGGGCCCGATTGTGCCCAACAGAAGCGGTGCTTCATCGCGTGGGGCCATATCGGAGCGGTCCTGCTCGCTTTCGTGAGTTCTTCGTGCCGCATCAACGCGCTCGGTCAACAGCGCGCGCAGGCCGTCCACACCCTCGCCGCTGGCCGCGCTGATGAACACCCGGTCGATCAGCCGCCCATCGCAGTTGTAGGTGTCGCGCAGGTGGAGGGGTCGGTGTTCGATTTCAAGGGCATCGACCTTGTTGAACACCAGAAGCTGCGGATGGTCCGCCGCGCCGATTTCGGCCAGCACGGTTTGCACCGCCTGGATCTGTTCCAGCCAGTCGGGGTGCGCGGCGTCCACCACGTGGATCAGCAGGTCGGCGTCGACGGCTTCCTGCAGGGTGGCCTCGAACGCGTCGATCAGCCCGTGGGGCAGGTCGCGAATGAAGCCCACCGTGTCCGACAGGGCGGCACTGAGCCGGCCGCCGTGCCCATCGGCGCCCAGATCCAGCTGGCGGGTGGTGGTGTCGAGTGTTGCAAACAACTGATCGGCTGCGTAGGTGCGCGCCTTCACCAGCGCGTTGAACAGCGTGGACTTGCCTGCGTTGGTGTAGCCCACCAGTGCCAGGCCAAAAGCCTGCCGACGCGAGCGCTGGCGCCGCTGGGTCTGGCGCTGGCGCTTGACGCGGGTGAGGCGTTCCTTGGTGCGCGCGATGGCCGTGGTGATCATGCGCCGATCGAGCTCGATCTGCGTTTCGCCGGGACCGCCCCGGTTGCCGATACCCCCGCGCTGGCGCTCCAGGTGTGACCAGCGCCGCACGAGGCGTGTCGAGAGGTACTGCAGTCGCGCCAGTTCCACCTGCAGCTTGCCCTCGTGACTGCGCGCTCGCTGGGCGAATATCTCGAGGATGAGGAGTGTGCGGTCGTTGACCGCGCGCCCCAGATGGCGCTCGAGGTTGCGCTGCTGGGCCGGGCTCAGCGATTGTTCAAACAGGATCTCGCTCGCGCCCAGGCGTTCGGCTTCGGCCTTGATTTCATCGGCCTTGCCCGAACCGACAAACAGGGCGACATCCGGCGCGCGGCGTCGGCAAACCAGCATCCCGACGGGAGTCAGGCCCGCCGTGGTGGCCAGTTGCGCCAATTCCTCGAGCGAATCGTCAAAGCCGGCCTGTCCCAGATCGACACCCACCAGGAGCACCGACCCGGCCTTGCCGGCCCCCACGGCCTCAGGCGGCGTTGTCACCGTCGGGTGTATCGGTCATCTGGAAATTTACAGCCCGACCCGGAACGATGGTGGAAATGGCATGCTTGTAGACCATCTGGGTGACGGTGTTCCGAAGCAGCACGACGTACTGGTCGAATGACTCGATTTGTCCCTGCAATTTGATGCCGTTGACGAGGTAGATCGACACCGGGACGTGTTCACGTCGCAGGATGTTGAGAAAAGGGTCCTGCAAGAGTTGGGCCTTGTTGCTCACGATATGTTCCGTGTTCCGTTATTTGAATGCCGTGACCTTACCACACGGGTGCCACCTGGCATGAACCCGGCACCCTACTTGTCCGACTCCGTGTAGGGGTTGTGTGCGCTCTTGAACTGGATCCGCAGCGGCGTGCCGGCCAGATCGAAAGCCTTGCGAAAACGCCCATCCAGGTAGCGGCGATAGGTGTCGGTGACGTGCTCCAGCGAATTGCCGTGCACGATGATCACCGGGGGGTTGGTGCCGCCCTGGTGCGCATAGCGCAGTTTGGGGCGGAACATGCCAGCGCGTTTGGGTGCCTGGAACTGCACGGCTTCCAGCAACAGCCGCGTCAGGCGCGGTGTGGGCATCTTGCAGGTGGCAGCGCGGTAGGCCTGCTGGATCGATTTCCACACGGGCGCCAGACCCGCGCGCTTGCGGGCAGAAATCATGTGCAGGTTGGCAAATTTCATGAAGGCCAGGCGGGCCTCGATCGATCGTTGCAGCACCTGGCGCTCGTATTCGTCGATGGCGTCCCACTTGTTGACGGCCAGCACCACGGCACGCCCGCGCTCGACGATGTATCCCGCGATGTGGGCGTCCTGATCGCTCACACCCTGAGTGGCGTCAAGCAGCAGGACCACCACGTTGGCCGAGTCGATCGCCTGCAGGGTCTTGACCACCGAGAACTTCTCGATCGCCTCGAACACCCGACCCTTGCGCCGCAAGCCGGCGGTGTCGATCAATTCGTAGCGTTGCCCCGCCCGCTCGAACGGCACGCGGATGGCGTCGCGTGTGGTGCCCGGCATGTCGAAGGCAATCAGGCGCTCCTCACCCAGCCAGGCATTGATAAGCGTCGACTTGCCCACGTTGGGCCGGCCAACGACAGCCAGATGGATGGTGTCGGGCGTGGCACCTTCCCCGTCGGCCCCATCGCCGGGGGCCTCGTCGTCATGTGCCACACGATCCAGTGCGGCCTCGGTCATGCTGCGCATGCCCTGCCCGTGCGCGGCCGACACCGCGAGCACCTCGCCCAGCCCGAGTTCGTGGAACTCGGCCAGCGCGGCGCTGTCCTTCATGCCTTCGGCCTTGTTGGCCACCACCACGCAGGGCTTGCCCAGTCGCCGCAGGTAGCGCGCGATGTCGTGGTCCTGCCCCGACAAGCCTGCCCGCGCATCAACGACGAAGATCGCCACATCGCATTCGGCAACCGCCTGCTGCGTCTGGCGGGCCATTTCGCGCACGATGCCCGTGTCCGCATCGGGCTCGAAGCCACCCGTATCGATGACGATGAATTCGCGCGCCCCCAGGCGGGCATTGCCATAGTGGCGGTCTCGGGTGAGGCCCGAGAAATCGGCCACGAGCGCATCACGCGACTGCGTGAGGCGGTTGAAAAGGGTCGACTTGCCCACATTCGGGCGCCCGACGATGGCGATGACGGGCTTCATGGGCAAGGCATTCGTGCTTATTCGGGCCGGAAACCGACGACCGAGCCGTTGCGGGTGACCACCACCAGCGTGTTGCCGGCCAGCACGGGCTGAGCGGTGATGGCCGACCCGTCCGTCGGCATGCGCGCCAGCAGGCCACCGTCTTCACGGGAAACCAGCAGCAACTGCCCTTCCTGGTCGCCAATCGCCAAGGTGCGCCCCAACAGCGCCGGTGCGGAAAGCTGGCGATGCTTGAAGCGCTCGCTGGTCCAGGCGCGTTCGCCGTCCGTGCGCCGCCACGCCAAGAGTGTTCCGTCGGCCTCGGTGCCGAACAGGCGCTCGGCATCGCCGCTCAGACCTTGAGCCCCGTTGGCCGGCCGGGTCCATTGAACCAGGCCACGCGCGGCATCCACACAACCGATGGCGGTCTGGAAGGCCCTGACACAGATCGACGGCCCCACGCGGCTCACCGCAGCCAGCAGATCCACGAGGCGTTCCACGTCCGTGATCCCACGGGGCGTGGCAATGGGGGCTTCCCAGCGCGCCTGGCCATTGCCCGGGTTCATGCCCACCAGCCGGCCGCCAAGACCGGCCACCAGGGTATCGTCAACGGCCAGCAGAACGCCGCCGCGCTGCAAGACCAGGGCATCGCCCGCGCGCTGTTGGGTCCAGAGGATGTCACCGCTGGCGCCATCAAAGGCCGTCACCGAGCGATCCGCCGCCAACACAAAAACACGCTCGCCGGCAACCAGGGGCACCGTGAACACCTGGGCCGGCAGGCGCTTGCGCCACAGCACCCGGCCGTTGGCCGCATCCAGGGCCAGGACATCGTTTTGTGCGGTGACCACGGCCAGGCGCTGGCCATCACCACCAACCCCTGCCGCCACCGGAGCCCCGACCGCTGATCGCCACAACAACGCCCCATTGCCGCCGTCGACCAGGGTCACATGGCCATCGCTTGAGGCAAACGCCATGCGGCTGCCGCCCACCCAGATCGCCAGAGCCGCTGGGGTTGCACCCACCGACGTCCGCCAAACCTGCTGGATACCAAACACATTGACACCCGAGGCCAGGGGGACAGGCTTGGGACGCTCGGGCGTGCTGGAACAAGCCACCAGGACGGCGGCAGCACCCATCACCAGCCAGCGCCCGATTGATATAAACATCATAGCAACACTTCGAGCAGGAACGCTCGCTACAAGCACTTTTGATGCATGAATCACGATGAAGCACCACCCTTGGGCTGGCTGGCGCCAGCAGCCGATTTGGCTTCACCAGTGGGCTTGGGGTCGGCGCCCAACGCCACGAGCTTGACTTCGACCAGGCGCCGGTATTCCATGCGCTCGTCCATGGCCTTCCAGGCGGCCTGATAAGCGGCAATCGCCTCGGCGGATTTGCCTTGCAAGGCCAACACATCGCCGCGCCGATCGTCGAATAGCGGAGCGAAGGGGGTTGGTGCTTTGGCCGACAGTTGCGTCAGGGCACCATCCAGATCCTTGCGCTCGATCAGCAGTGCCGCCAGACGCAGGCGCGCCAAGGCCTGATGACCTTCGTCGGACGCCTTCTGCACCACGAACTCGAGCGCCGGGCGCGCCGCATCGAACTTGCCCTGGTCCGCCTGGAATTTGGCGTACAGAAAAGCCCCTTGGGGTGTCAGCACAGACCGGCCGAATTGGTCGCGCAAGTCGGTGAAGACCCGCTCGACGCGTGTGGCGTCGTTCGACTTGACGGCGCGTTCGAGTTCTTCGTACAAGGCCGAAGCCTGCAGCGACTGCTTGCGTTGCCAGTAGTTCCAGCCATTCCAGGCGGCATAGGCGCCCAGAACCGCGATGAGCAACCATGTGAGCAGGTTGCCCCATTTGGCCCAGAACGCCTTGAGCTGGTCGAGTTGCTCCTGCTCTTCGAGATCGAGATGCGCCGCCATGTGCGTGATTTCCTTGTTAACCCGAGGATTTTAGAGACGGCGCCCACTGCGCAACGTCGGCCAGCCCACATTCGCGCTGGGAACCGGCGCCGTCGCGCAGGTCCTTCACAATCAGGCAGCCCTTGGCGGCTTCTTCGGGCGCAAAGATCAGCGCGTACCGGGCACCGCTGGCGTCTGCCTTGCGAAACTGCGCCTTCATGCTTCCACCGCCGGCGTGCATGTGGACGCTGACACCCGCATCGCGCACGGATTCAATGACCGCCATGGCTGGCGCCACGCCATCGGGATTCGCCACGATGGCGTAGACGTCGGGCGTCGGCGCAGCCAGGTTCAAGCCCAATTCCTGCGTGAGCAGCAAGAGGCGTTCGATGCCCAGGCCAAATCCAATGGCCGGTGCCGGTTTGCCACCCAGTTGCTCGAACAAGCCGTCGTAACGCCCGCCTCCACACACCGTGCCTTGCGAGCCCAGTTGGTCGGTCACCCACTCGAACACCGTGAGGTTGTAATAGTCCATGCCCCGGACCAGGCGGGGATTGACGCGATAGGCCAGGCCTGCGGCATCCAGCACCGCGCGCACGGCATCGAAATGCGCCTGGGAGGCTTGGCCCAGATGGTCTTGCAAGCGCGGTGCGGCTTCGACAAGCGCCTGCAAGCTCGGGTTCTTGGTGTCCAGGATTCGCAGCGGATTGGTGTGCAGGCGCCGCCGTGAGTCGTCGTCCAGTTGGTCGGCATGGGCCTCGAAATACCCGATCAGCGCCGCCCGATGCGCCGCGCGCTCGTCGGCCTGTCCCAGGGTGTTGATTTCAAGTCGGACGTGTTGCCCCACCACCAACCCCAGGGCGCGCCACAGGCGGCGGCCGAGCAGGATCATTTCGGCATCGATGTCGGGGCCCGCCAAACCCAAGGCTTCGACATCCAGCTGGTGAAACTGCCGGTACCGGCCTTTTTGTGGCCGTTCATGGCGAAACATGGGGCCGATCGTCCACAGACGCAGCGGCCCGTTGTAGAGCGCGTTGTGCTCGATCGTCGCCCGCACGATGCCCGCCGTGGCCTCGGGGCGCAGCGTCAGGCGGTCACCGTTCATCTCGTCGACCCAGGAATACATTTCCTTCTCGACGATGTCCGTCACCTCGCCCAGGCCGCGGACAAACAAGGCCGTGGGCTCGACGATGGGGGTGAGCAGGTATTGGTAGCCATGTGCACCCAGCACCTCACGCACCACGCGTTCAAATGCCTGCCACTGCGCGGAATCGGGCAATTTGTCCTTGCGCACGACGGCGCCCGGCAGGATGTCATTCATGCCTTTGACGGCAAGCAGTTTTTCAGCCATGGATGGAAACTTGGGGGATCCGCCAGCGGACACCCGTCATGCGCGAACGCCATAGCGGCGCTGCACGTATTGTTCGACGATTTGTTGAAATTCCTGCGCGATGCCGGCCCCACGCAAGGTGACGGCCTTTTCGCCATCGATGAAAACGGGGGCGGCCGGTGCTTCGCCCGTGCCGGGCAGGCTGATGCCGATGTCCGCGTGCTTGCTTTCGCCGGGGCCATTGACGATACAACCCATCACGGCGACACGCAGCGATTCCACACCCGGGTAGACCGTGCGCCAGTTCACCATGCTGGCGCGCAAATGCTCATCGATCTGCTTGGCCAGCTCCTGGAAACTGGTGCTGGTGGTCCGTCCGCAACCTGGGCATGCCGTCACACTGGGCGCAAAACTGCGCAAGCCAAGGGACTGAAGCAGTTCGGCTGCGATCAGCACCT
>CAYNWR010000103.1:0-8307 GCA_964400915.1 uncultured Burkholderiaceae bacterium | reverse complement strand
AGCAACACGGCGGCATTGCCGTCGAACTTGATGAGGGAGCCGTCGCCACGACGGATGCCCTTGGCGGTGCGAACCACCACGGCGCTGTAGACCTCGCCCTTCTTGACGCGGCCACGCGGTGCAGCTTCCTTGATGCTGACTTTGATGATGTCGCCCACACTGGCGTAGCGACGCTTGGAGCCGCCCAGCACCTTGATGCAAAGCACGGACTTCGCACCGGTGTTGTCGGCGACTTCAAGCCGAGATTCGGTCTGGATCATGTTCAATGTCTCCCAACTTGAACCGACCAGGCGCCCGGCCCTGGTCTTGGAAAACCAGGCTTTGGGTTTGTCGCCTCAGCCAGCCAGTCTTGGGCCCGCGAAAGGGTTGGAAAGGTTGTATAGCGCGCCCGAAATTGGGCGAAGCCGCAGATTATAGCCCAGGTATTACCGGGGCTGTCAAGCCGCTTTTGTGAAGGGCGCCTGGTACAGACGCGCCAGGGTCAAGAACCCGTCCAGCCCCGCTTGTGCGATGCCTTCACTTTCCAGGATGCGCGCCACGGCGGGCGCAAGGCGGGCGGCCTGGGCCGCATCCAGAAACAGCAGGCGCGAGCGCCGGGCCAGGATGTCTTCGACGGTGCGGGCGTACTCGTGCCGCACGGCAAACCGCACCATGGACTCGGTCAAACCGCCATCCAGGCTGCGCTCGGCGCCGGGCAGTGCCTGGACAGCGGCAGCTTCGCTGCCGTAGCTGTGCCATCCCGGTGCGCGCTCGATGCCGACACCCGCGCCGGCAGCGGGGCTGCCGACCAGCTGAAGGGCCAGCGTTGCACCAGGCGGGCGCTTGCCCTTCGAATCAATCAGGCTGGCGCGTTCACAGCGCGAGAGCACGTCCTCGGCCATGGCCCGGTAGGTGGTCCACTTGCCGCCCGTAACGGTGACCAGCCCACTCTTGGACACCAGCACCGTGTGCTCGCGACTCAGGCCCTTGGTGTCCTCGCCGTCGTCGCCCAGTGGCTTGACCAGGGGGCGCAGGCCCACCCAGATGCTGCGCAGGTCGCGCAGGCCGGGCGCGCGGGCCAGGTACTTGCCGGCCTCCCCCAGGATGAATTCGATCTCTTCGGCAAACGGACGCGGTTCGCGCGTGACGTCGTCACGGGGGGTGTCCGTGGTGCCCAGGATCACCTTGCCCAGCCACGGCACCCCAAAAAGCACACGACCATCCGCGGTCTTGGGCACCATCAGGGCATGTGCGCCCGGCAGGAAATCGGCGTCGACGACCACGTGCACCCCCTGGCTGGGCGCCACCATCGGCTTCATGTCCCGGCCCTGAGCATCGGCGTCGGCTTGCCGCAGGCCATCCACCCAGACGCCTGTGGCATTGATCACACAACGCGCCTGCAGACGCAGGCTCGCCTGGGATTCCATGTCGGTGCACTCGATGCCGGCCACGCGCCCAGCGTCATACAGCAGGCGATCGGCCCTCACGTAGTTGGCCAGGCGCGCCCCATGCAAGGCCGCCGTGCGCGCCAGGGCCAGGGCCAGTCGGGCGTCGTTGAACTGGCCATCCCAATAGCGCACACCGCCGCGCAGGCCCGACGGCCGGACATTGGGCAACAGCTGCAAGGTGCGTTCGGCCGACAGGAACTGCGTCGGTCCCAGGCCTTCTCGCCCGGCCAAGGCGTCGTACATCTTCAGGCCGATGCCGTAAAACGGTTGCTCCCACAGGGCATAGGTGGGCATCACAAAGGACAGCGGCTGGGCCAGGTGCGGTGCATTGCGCAGCAGCCGGGTGCGCTCGTGCAGGGCCTCCCGGACAAGCGCCACATTGCCCTGCGCCAGGTACCGGACGCCGCCATGCACGAGCTTGGTGGCGCGCGACGATGTTCCCTTGGCGAAATCGTGCGATTCAACCAGCGCCACCCGAAATCCACGCACCGCGGCGTCCAAGGCAACACCCAGTCCCGTCGCACCGCCACCAACGATGGCGATGTCGTAGGGTCCGCCCTGGGCCATCGCGGCCAGCATGGCGCCGCGCTGGGTCGGAGCCGCCCCGGCACGGCTCATGGCAGCGCCCAGGCCTTGGCCCGCTCGACGGCCTGGCGCCAACGCGCGAGCTTGGCCTGACGCTCGTTGGCTGGCATGCAGGGCTCAAAGCGACGTTCGATCTGCCACTGCGCCGTGACCGATGGAGCGTCCGGCCAGACACCAACCGCCAGACCGGCCAGGTAGGCAGCACCCAAGGCCGTGGTCTCGGTGACGCAGGGGCGCGACACGGGCACGCCCAACAAATCGGCCTGCATCTGCATCAACAGGTCATTTCGACTGGCGCCCCCGTCCACCCGCAGCTCCGCCAGGGCGATGCCGCTGTCACGGGCCATCGCACCAAACACATCGGCGGTCTGCAGGCAGATGGCCTCCAGCGCAGCCCGCGCCAGATGCGCGCGGGTGGTGCCGCGGGTCATGCCCACCAGGGCTCCGCGCGCATGGCCGTCCCAATCGGGCGCTCCCAGTCCTGCGAAGGCCGGCACCAGGTACACATCGCCGGTGTCGGGCACCGAAGCGGCCAGGTTTTCGACATCGCTGGCCGAGTCGAACAGGCGCAAGCCATCACGCAGCCATTGCACCGTCGCACCCGCCATGAACACACTGCCCTCCAGGCAATAGGCGGTCCGCGTGGGCGCCTGCGCCGACTGCCAGCCCACCGTGGTGAGCAGGCGGTTGCGGCTGGAAACGGGTGTCGTCCCGGTGTTCATGAGCATGAAACAGCCGGTGCCGTAGGTGTTCTTGGCCATGCCGGGCGCAAAGCAGGCCTGGCCGAACGTGGCCGCCTGCTGATCGCCCGCCACACCGGCAATCGGAATGCCCCGGGGCAGGCCATCCACATCGGTGTGGGCAAGCACCCCGCTGGAGGGCACGACCGCCGGCAGCACCGACGCCGGAACGCGAAAGAGCCGCAGCAGCTGCGCGTCCCAACGCAAGGTGTGGATGTTGAACAGCATCGTGCGCGACGCATTGCTGGGGTCGGTGACGTGGACGCGGCCACCCGTGAGCTTCCAGATCAGCCAGCTGTCGATGGTGCCAAACGCGAGTTCACCGCGCTCGGCACGGTCTCGGGCGCCCGGCACGTGGTCGAGCAACCACTCCAGTTTGGTGGCCGAGAAGTAGGCATCCAGCACCAGGCCCGTCTTGCGCTGGATCAGCTCGGCCTTGCCCGCCGCCCGCAGCGCGTCGCAGCGCGCAGCCGTGCGCCGGTCCTGCCAAACGATGGCATTGGCGATGGGCTCGCCGCTGGCCCGGTCCCACAGCACCGTGGTTTCACGCTGGTTGGTGATGCCGATGGCCACCGGAGGGACTTCAATTTTTGTAGCAGACTGCTGTTGCCCGACGCTCGCCACACGACAGTCGGCCAACAATTCTTCACAAACCGCCCGTTGGGTTGCCCAAATGTCGCGGGCGTCGTGTTCCACCCAGCCGGGTTGCGGAAAAATCTGCCGGAACTCTTGTTGGCGCACGCCCAGCACCTCGCCGGCAGAGCCAAAAAGGATGGCGCGGGAACTTGTGGTGCCCTGATCCAGAGCAAGGATGGTGCGGCGGTCGCTGCTCATGGCCGCAAGCATAGCCGGCCACGGGCCGCCAAGCTGCGCTAGGCTTGGGGGCATGAGCAATGCCTTGCCACACCGGCGCCGTTTTCTGGCCTTGGGCCTTGTCCAAGGCGCGCGCATGGCTTGTGCAGGTGGACTTGGCGTGGCGGCAACGGGCTGCACGCCCCCGCGCCACCGCGAACGCGATCCCGCGCGCCTGCGCTTGATCGGCCAGGCGCGCCTGCCCTACCGCATGGAGCATCAGGGCACGGTGGTGGGGGGACTTTCGGCCATCGACTTCGACGCAGCCAGCGAACGCTGGTATGTGCTCAGCGACGACCGCTCCGACCTGGGCCCCGCGCGCGCCTACCGGCTGCGCATGAACGTCGCCGCCGACCGCCTGGACTCTCCGCAGGTGGAATCCGTGATCCCCTTGCTTCAGGCCGACGGCACGCCGTATCCCAATCGCCGCCGCGGAGGCGATGTGCCAGACCCGGAAGCCCTGCGCCTGCGGCCCGACACGCGCACCCTGCTGTGGACCAGTGAAGGTGACCGCAAGCTCAAGCTTGCGCCCTTTTTGCGCGAGGTCCGTCTGGATGGCAGCCACGTGCGGCACCTGCAACTGCCACCCGCCTGGCAGCAGGTGGACCACAGCGTGCGTGGGCCGCGGGACAACCTCGGACCCGAAGGCCTGGCGCTCGCACCCGAGGGGCGGCATGCCTGGGTGGCCATGGAATCGGCGCTGCTGCAGGACGGGCCCATGCCCTCCGTCGACGCGCCCGGAGGCCCTTGCCGGCTGGCTCAGATCGACCTGGCGACCGGGCAGCCCGTGCGCGAGGTCGCCTACGTGCCCGACCCCATTCCCCGCGCATCCATTCCACCCGGCTCGTTCGCGGACAACGGCGTGAGCGAGATCCTCATGATCGATGCCCACCGCATGCTGGTGCTCGAGCGCGCCTTCATGATGGGCGTGGGCATGTCCCTGCGTCTGTACGAGATCGACACCCGCCAGGGCTCGGACACCCTCGCCACCGATCGCCTGCGGGTGGGCCCCGGCGGCAACACCCGCGTGTGCCCCAAGACGCTGGTGGCAGACTTCGCGCAACTGGGCATCGATCGACTGGACAACACCGAAGGGCTGTGCTGGGGCCCGCGTCTGGGCAACGGCAACCGCACCTTGGTGGCCGTGAGCGACGACAACTTCAACCCCTTGCAGATCACGCAGTTTCTTGCCTTCGAATACTTGGAGACCGTCCGATGACCCCAACGCCCAGCCCCATCGCCTTCATCGGGGGCGGCAACATGGCCGGCGCCATCATCGGTGGACTGCGTCGCGACGGCTGGCCCGGCGAGCGCGTGATCGTGGTGGAGCCCTTTGCCGAATCCCGTGAGCGCCTGCAACGCGATTTCGGCGTGATCTGCCTCGCCGCAGCCGACGCTGCGCTGGCCGCCGCATCGCTGGTGGTGTGGGCCATCAAGCCGCAGGTGTTTCGTGTGGCGGCGCAAGCTGCACGCGCCAGCCTGGCGGCCGACGCCCTGCATTTGTCGGTGGCCGCTGGCATCCGCATGGACAGCATTGCGAGCTGGCTGGGCCTGGACCCGGCACGGGCACGCCTGGTGCGCTGCATGCCCAACACGCCGGCCCTGGTCGGGCGCGGGATGACCGGCCTGTTTGCATCGCCAGGTGTGGATGCGGGCGATCGCCAACGCGTGCAGGATGTCCTGCACGCCACGGGTGAGCTGGCCTGGCTGCAGCGCGAGGATCAACTCGATGCCGTCACGGCCCTGTCGGGGTCGGGCCCCGCGTACGTCTTCTTTTTTCTCGAAGCCATGGTGCAGGCGGGTGTACAGATGGGTCTGAGCCAGGCGCAGGCCCATCAACTGGCCGTGCAAACCTTTGTGGGGGCATCGCACCTGGCGCAGGACTCCAGCGAGTCGCCCGCCGTGCTGCGCGAGCGGGTGACCTCCAAGGGCGGAACCACGCACGCCGCCATCTCCTCGATGCAGGCCGATGCCGTCGATGCGGCCTTTGTGAAGGCGCTCAAGGCCGCCTGCGACCGGGCGCGGGTGCTGGGCGACGAGTTCGGCTCGCAGTAGGTTTCCCAGCAGCGCCGCTTGGGGCGCTGCCCAAGCTTAGGCCGTGAGCGCCGTGCGGGCGGCCTTGGGCGCCCCGCCAGGCACGGCGTGGTCCGCCACGGCCGGTGTAGCGTGGTCCGCTGCGGGCGTGTCCGCGTGATCCACCAGCCGGTCGGTCAGTGCCGCAGCGGCCCACATGGCGCTCAAGGTGATCCACGACGTGATCGTGAACACCGCAGCGCCCGACAGGCCCGCGCCCACGGCGCACCCTCCGGCCAACATGCCGCCGAAACCCATCAGCATGGCCCCGGCGATGTAGCGGCGCATGCTGGCTCCGCCCTGAAAGCCTTCCAGCTTGAGCTCGCCGTGCAGCGCCGCCGCCAGGAACGAGCCCAGAAATACGCCGGGCGCCAGGCCCAGGTCGAAATTGAGTGGCCGATCCGTCACGAACAACACGCGGCTGAGCACTTCGGCGGACGGCCCCGTGAAGCTCAGAGACTGGATGGGGTGCGGGTCGAACGCCACGGCCGAGACCGCATAGGTGAACCACCACGCGCCCGCCACGGTCAGCCCCACACCCATCGCACCGGCCCACCCCCAGCGCGGCACGCGCTGACGCCGCGCCCACACGATGGCCGCTGCCATCCAGACGGCAGCAAACAACAAGGCGCCGCCATGACCGATGCCCGTGCGGGCGATCAGATCGCGCGACGCGCCTCCGTCGATCGTCCACCACTCGGACAGCGCCAGGCGCAGCGGCGACAACACGCCGGTCAAGGCAGACTGGGCCGTGACGGCGAAGATCAGGCCCGACAGCACCGACCGCAGATTGCCTTGCGCAGCCAGCACCAGCAGCCGGCTGGAGCAACCTCGCGCCAGGATCATCCCCACACCAAACAGCGCGCCCCCGATGGCTGCGCCCGACAGGCTGCCACGTGCAGCGATTTGCCTGGCCCCGCTCGCGTCGAACCAGCCGCCCCAGGCCAGTGCCTGCGTGACGCCCAGCGCGGTTGCAAATGCAAACAGCCACACCGTGAGCTTACCGCCCAGGTGGTTGTGGTTGCGCGCGAACTCGATCACCGCCGAGCGCAGACAAAACCGCGAGCGCTGCGCCATGAAGCCAAAGCCCATGCCGATCACCAGCGCCCCCGCTGCCAGCGCCCGGCTCTCGCCCAGCGATTCCGTCAACACCTCAAGCCACATGCCGCACCACCCTGCTGTCCACCCGGTCCGCACCAGAACCCGATCGGGCAGTCTAGGAATCGTGGCCGGCCTTGTCTTTGATCGGCGTCATGCCAAGGCCTGGGTCACGGCCTGCAAGACATCCCGGGAACCACCAGACTCAAATCGCACACCAACCAACATCGATCACCAACAGAGGACAAGGCCAAAAATGATTCAATTCCAAGCACCTCGTCGGCACCTGCGTCACTTCGCCATCGCTCTGGCTACCGGGCTGGCCTGCGTTGGCGCCAGCGCAACCGGCTTGGCCACCTGCGATTCGGGCCCCAAGTCGGGCTGGCAGGCGCAGGACAAGCTGGAGGCGATGCTCAAGGCCAAGGGCTGGACCGTGCGCCGCATCAAGGAAGACGGCGGCTGCTACGAGGTGTACGCCTTCGACGAAAAAGGCCAGCGTGGCGAGTACTATTTCCACCCGGTCACACTGGCGCCCGTGCCCACCAAGGCGCGCTGATCCCCAAGCGGTGGCCCCCACCGGCTCGCAACGCCTTGACAAGCCCCCCACCCGAGACGATTGAAGTCTGGCCCGCCTTGCAGCGCGTGCTGCACTGGTCGCTGGCCGCCACCGTCATCGGCAGCTTCGTCACCCACGAAGGCCCCGTCGCGCTGCACGAGATCCTGGGCTACGTTGCGCTGGCCTGCGCAGCGCTGCGCATCGCGATGGGCTTTGCCGGGCACACGCATTGGCGTTTCGACGATTGCGTTCGCGGCCCGGGCGGCACCTGGGCCTACCTGCAGCAGGTGCTGCGGCGCGCCGAGCCGCGCCACCTGGGACACAACCCGCTGGGCGCATGGATGATCGTGCTGCTGTTGGCCAACACGGTGCTGGTGGGTGCCACGGGATGGCTGATGGGCACCGACGTCTACTTTGGTGTGGCCTGGGTGGCCGAGCTGCACGACGTCAGCGGACACCTTTTTGTGCCCCTGGTGGTCTTGCACCTGGCCGGCGCGCTCTACGCTTCACGGCGGCACCGCGAGAACCTGATTGCCGCCATGGTGCACGGACGCAAGGCGCGTCGCTGAGATCGTGCACCCCTCTGAAGACGAGCGCGCATCGGCGGCGAAAAAAGTCCAGCCTTAAGTCAAGGCGCCGGCCACCCCCACAAACACCGCAAACCCCAACCAGTGGTTGAGGCGAAACGCCTTGAAGCAGCCCTCGCGGCTGCGCGAACGGATCAGCGTGAAATGCCAGAGGGCCTGGCCAGCCGCCACCCCAATTGCTATCCAAAATATAGCTAAACTGTGAGCGTGCACGATCGCTACAGCCCAATAACACCAAAAAAGCAGGTGAAGGGCGTAAAAAAGCATCACCGCGGCCACATCGAAGCGTCCCAGGGTGATGGCCGAAGTTTTCATGCCGATGCGGATGTCGTCGTCGCGGTCCACCATGGCGTACTCGGTGTCGTAGGCCAGCACCCAGAACAGGTTGC
>CAYNWR010000102.1:0-8320 GCA_964400915.1 uncultured Burkholderiaceae bacterium | reverse complement strand
GGTCGGCGTGCTCGCGCTGACGCTTCAAGGCCCGCGCGACGATGTCCAGGTCCTCCGCGTGGCTGAAGCTCATCACCAGCAAGGCGGCGCCCGACGCGACATCGTCCACGGCGTCCTGCACGGGATCGGAGTGTTCGGCCTGCACGTTGTCGGGCAATCGGGCGGGGAACACCTCGTCGCGGCTGTCAAACCACTGCACGCGCACGGGCAGGCGCGCCAGCACATCCACCAGGGCCCGCCCCACATGCCCACCGCCAAACAAGGCCACGGGTTGGCGCCTGGTTGCCAATCGCACACCCAGGGCTGCGGCGTCGCTGGCCCGAACACGCTCGTAGCGCAGGTGAACCACCCCACCACAACACTGGCCCAGGCTGGGGCCCAGGGCCATGCGTTCGATGACCGGGGACTGCGCACCTTGTGGCGTCAGAAGGTGGCGGCGTGCCTGCGCGAGGGCCTGGTTTTCAAGCTGTCCGCCCCCGATGGTGCCGACAAAGCCACCTGCCCCAAAGAGCGCCATCCAGGCGCCGACCTCGCGCGGAACCGAGCCTTCGATCTGCGCCACCGTGACCAGCAGGGCCTCGCCTTCGCGCTGCAGCCGCGCCAGCAGCGTTGGGAGATCGGACATTGAACGCGCAGCGCCAGGCAGGCAGCCTCAGGCCGCCTGGCCGCTGCGCAGCCCGGCGCGCACCCGCTCGCAGGCCAGCAGGATGCGCTCGGGCGTGGCCGGCGCGTCCATTTCGAGCGGCACGCGGTGCCCACCCAGCGCGGCCACCGCGTCACGGATGGCAAAGTAGGCCGACAGCGCCAGCATCAAGGGCGGTTCGCCCACGGCCTTGCTGCGGTTGGGCGTGGGCTTGATGTTCTCGCCGTCGAAAAGCGTGACCTTGAAATGCTCGGGCACGTCGCTGGCCACGGGAATTTTGTAGGTGCTGGGTCCATGCGTGAGCAGGCGCCCGCGCCCCTTGCCCTGCGCGTTGCCTTTCATGTCCCAGACACATTCCTCCATGGTCAGCCAGCCCATGCCCTGGATGTAGGCGCCCTCGATTTGCCCGCGGTCGATGGCCGGGTTGATGCTGCGTCCCACGTCGTGCACGATGTCCACGGCGCGCAGCCAGTTCTCGCCGGTGTGGGTGTCGATCTCGACTTCGGTGACGGCCGCGCCATAGCAGAAGTAGTAGAAGGCCTTGCCTTGCAAGGTGGCGAAGTCGTACTGGATTTCGGGTGTCTTGTAGAAGCCCGTGGACGACAGGCCGACGCGGTTCAGCCAGGCTTGCTTGACCAGGTCGGCCCAGGGCAGCTTGCGGCCCGCATCGACCGCGTCGAGCCGCTCGCGCAGCACGGCGCACGCGTTGTTGACGGCTGCACCATTGATGTCGGCGCCGCTGGAGGCGGCCGTGGCCGAGGCGTTGGGCACCTTCTGGGTGTCGCTGGCGGTCACGCGCACCAGGGCCACATCGATGCCCAGGGCATCAGCCGCCACCTGCGCCATCTTGGTGTTCAGGCCCTGTCCCATCTCGGTGCCGCCGTGGTTGACGCTGACGGTGCCGTCCTGATAGATGTTCACCAGCGCCCCGCCCTGGTTGAGCATGGTCGCGGTGAAGCTGATGCCAAACTTCAGCGGCACCAGCGCGAGGCCGCGGCGGCGTCCGGTGCGTCGCGCTTCGCTACTTTTATTGTAGCTATCAATCAATACCCGACGCTCGCTATAGCCGGATTCTGCCTTCAGTTGCGCGATCAGGCGGTCGGCCACGAAGTCTTCGATCACCTGGCCGTAGGGCGCGGTCATCGACAGCGGATCGCCGCTCGCCGCGGGGTCGCGGTACAGGTTGAGCTCGCGCACCTCCAACGGGTCGCGCCCCAGGTGGTTGGCGATGCGCTCGATCACCGTCTCGATGCCGAACATGCCCTGCGGCCCACCAAAACCCCGGAACGCCGTGGCGGTCTGCATGTGGGTCTTGCAGCGGTGGCTGATGATCTTGAGATGGGGCAGGTGGTAGCAGTTGTCGATGTGCAGAACGGCGCGGTCGTTCACGGGGCCTGAATAGTCGGTGCTGTAGCCGCATCGCGAAGCCAGCACCACATCCAGGCCGAGGATGCGCCCCTGATCGTCAAACCCCACGTCGTAGTCGATCCGGAAATCGTGCCGCTTGCCCGTGATGCTCATGTCGGCATCGCGGTTCACCCGAAGCTTCACGGGCCGCTGCAGCTTGTGCGCGGCCAGCGCCGCCGACTGCGAGAAGATGCTGGCCTGCCCCTCCTTGCCACCAAAACCCCCGCCCATGCGCCGGCAGATCACCTCGACGTCGTGGGTGCCCAGATTGAGCGCCGCCGCGGCTTCGCGCTGGTTGCCGTCCGGGTGCTGCGTGGACACGTACAGCGTGAGCTGGCCGTCCTCGCGCGGCACCGCATAGGTGATGTGCCCTTCCAGGTAGAACTGCTCCTGCTGGCCGCAGTGCGTGCGCCCACTCAGGCGATGGGGCGCCGTGCTCAGGGCCACATCGGGCTGCCCGCGTGTGATGCCCTTGGGCGGCATGATGAAGCTGCCCTGCGCCATGGCGTCGTCGATGGTCAGGATGGCCGGCAACTCGCGCACGGCGACGCTGGCCTTGGCGGCCGCCTCGCGGGCGTAGAGCATGTCATGTGCCACCACGACCGCCACCGGCTGGCCCAGGAACTCCACCTTGCCCGCCGCCAGGAACGGGTCGTCGTGGATGATCGGTCCGCAGTTGTTTTCGCCGGGGATGTCGGCTGCCGTGAACACAGCCACCACACCGTGCTGGGCCAGCAGCGCCGCGCGGTCGATGCCCTCCCCGATGAGCTCGCCGTGCGCCACAGGTGAGGTGATCAGCGCCGCATACAGGGTGCCGCGCAGCTCGGGCATGTCGTCGGTGTAGTGGGCCTGCCCGCTGACGTGCAGCCGCGCCGATTCGTGCGGCAGCTCGCGGCCCTGCACGGTGCCACCCGCTTGTGGCAGCAAATGGGAGATGGGCTGGGGCGCGTTCATGGGGCATCTCCTTCAGCGACAGCTTCGGCTTCGGCGAGGGACGGATGGGCAGCAGCGACAAAGCGCAGCACCAGGTTGCGGGCCACCAGCGACCGGTAGGCCCAGGTGGCGCGCAAACCGTCGCGGGCGGTGAAGCTGGCGCCGATGGCGGTATCCACGGCGGCGGCGATGCTGCCGCTGGCCAGACCCGATTGCACGTCAGCGACTGCCATGCCTTCAAAGATTGCTTCAATTTTTGAAGCGCGGCAAGGCGACGGTGCCAAGCCATTGCAGGCCACGCGCACGTTCTTCAGGCGCTCGCCCTGCACCGAAAGCGCCAGCGCCATGCAGGTGGCCGAGATGTCCTGATCAAAGCGCTTGCTGATCTTGTGGGCATGAAACTGCCGGCCCGCCACGGGCTTGGGAAACTCGACGGCTTCGATGAACTCGCCGGCCTTGAGCACCGTCTGCTTTTGCCCGGTGTAGAACTGTGCCAGCGCCACCCGGCGCCGGGCATCGCCTTGGCGCAGATGCACCACCGCGTCCAGCGCCATCAGGCAGGGCATGGAATCACCGATCGGCGAGCCATTGGCGATGTTGCCCGCCAGGGTGGCCGTGGAGCGGATGGGCGGTGAGCCAAAGCGCCGCAGCACCTCGGCAAAGTCGGGATAGGCCGTCCGCACGAGCTGCATCACGCGCTCGAGCGACACCTGCGCCCCCAAGCGCCAGGCCGTGGGGGTTTCGTCCACACGCTGCAGTTCCTCGATATGTCCCAGGTACACGATGTTCGAGGGGCGCCAGTGCTGCTTGTTCACCTTCAGGCCGATCTCGGTGCTGCCGGCCAGCAGCGTGGCGTCCGGATGCTCGCGCAGATAGGTCGTCAACTCGTCCAGGTTGGCCGGCGAGACGAACTCGCTGCCCTTGCGTGTGCGCACCACCGGCTGCACGACCAGATCGCCGTGCAGCGAGTACGTGGGTTGCTTGCTGCGGCGGATCTCCCGCAACAGCGGCACGTCCGCCGCGTCGTCGATGGTGCGTTGCGCGGGCGGTGCACTGGCCGCCTGCAAGGCCGCATCCACAATGGGTTTGTAGCCCGTGCAGCGGCACAGATTGCCCGCCAGGGCATCACACACACTCTGGCGCGTGGGGCTGGGCTGCTCGTGCAGGTGGTGCGCCAGGCTCATCACGATGCCCGGTGTGCAGAACCCGCACTGCGAGCCATGGCAGGCCACCATCTGCTCCTGCACGGGGTGCAGAGTGCCGTCCGCGCGGCGCAGGCTCTCCACGGTCTTGACCGACTTGCCGTCCAGGGTGGGCAGCAGGTGGATGCAGCTGTTGATGGGCAAATACCGGATGGTGTTGCCCGTTTCATCCAGATCGCCCACCAGCACCACACAGGCGCCGCAGTCGCCCTCGGCGCAGCCTTCCTTGGTGCCGGTGCGATGCAGTTGTTCGCGCAGGAAATCAAGCACCGTGGTGGTGCGTCGTTTGCCTTGCGCCTCGACGATGCGTCCGTCCAGAACAAATCGGACGCTGTTGGTGACTTCGCTCATGGTGGGCTTCGCGGCGCGCATGGCGCCAGTCAGGGAAAGCGAATTCTAGGGGCGCCCTCTAAACTGCGGCCTGCCTGACACATCCCAGCCCTCCCATGACCCCATCCCGCATCACCTGCCAGCGCGAAGGCCCGATCGCCACCGTCGTCTTCGACCATGCCGAACGCCTCAACGCCCTCAACCTGGACATGTGGCGCCAGCTGACGCAGGTGTTCGAGCGCTTGAGCGCAGACGAAGAACTGCGCTGCATCGTCTTGCGCGGCGCGGGCGAACGCGCGTTTTCCGCCGGTGCCGACATCTCCGAGTTCGACACCGTGCGTGGCAGCAGCGAGCAATCGCGTGCCTATTCCACCGTCACGCGCGCCGCGCTGTCGGCGATCGACGCCTGCCCACACCCGATCGTTGCCCAGATCCATGGCGCCTGCGTCGGCGGTGGCCTGGAGGTGGCCTGCCTGGCCGATCTGCGCATCTGCGGCCGGTCGAGCACCTTTGGGGTGCCAATCAAGCGCCTGGGGCTGGTGGTGTCCTATGAGGAACTTTCGGGCCTGCTCGCCCTGGTGGGCAAGGCCGCCACGCTGGAGATCCTGCTGGAGGGCCGCGTGTTCGGCGCCGACGAAGCGCAGCGCCTGGGCCTGGTCAACCGGGTGGTGGCCGATGACCAGGTGGCGCGCGAGGTGGCGGCCAGTGTGCAGCGCATCGCCAGCGGAGCGCCGCTGGTGGCCCGCTGGCACAAGCGCTTCGTGCGCAAGCTGCTCAGTGGCACACCCCTGAGCGATGCCGACCGCGACGAGGCCCACCCCTGCTTTGACACCGAGGATTTCCAGATCGGGCGGCGGGCCTTCCTGGACAAGACCAACCCGGTGTTTGTGGGGCGGTGAGTCTGGGCAAGCTGGCCCACCATTGAATACTATATTTTTCGCAGCAAACAAATGAGAACCGACGCTCGCTACCGCCCGATTTTTCTTGAAATCATGGTCACAACGCTGTTGTTGGGCGCCTGTGCGGGTGTGTCGCTGGACGAGCCCGGCCGCCCATCAACGTCCCCAGGCGCTGCGGCACCCGTCCCTGGCACGGCTTCGGCGCCCCTGCCTGGCACGGCTTCGGCGCCCTGGCCCGGCACAGCGCCTGCACCGCAGACACCAGGCACTCGCACCACGCCGGCCACACCACCGGGCGTCGGGCCCGGATCGGCCGCGCCGGGTGTCCCGCCTACCGCGGCGGCGCCGCACGTGCGGCGTCCCTCGCACGCGCCGGATGCTCGCGCCTATCGCCGCGACGCTGCCGCGCACCTGTACGCCCTCAACGCCGAGCGCATCTACAAGGGCGTGCTGCAGCCCAACCTGTATGCCATCGGTGTGCTCGATGTGGACATCGACCGCCGCGGCGAGGTGCTGCGCCTGCATTGGCGCCGCGCGCCCAGCCATGCCCCCGAGGTGGTGCGCGAGATCGAACGCACCGTGCGGGCAGCCGCGCCCTTCCCCGAGCCGATGCGCATGGGGCGTGTCACCTACACCGATGTCTGGCTGTGGGACAAGTCTGGCCGTTTCCAGCTCGATACCTTGACCGAGGGGCAGTTGTAGGCCGCCTTCGCGCACCGGGCGTTCAGGACCCCCGGTAGGTCGAATACGACCAAGGTGAAGCCAGCAGCGGCACGTGGTAGTGCTGCTGAACGTTGGCCACGCCGAAATCCAGGCTCACGCGATCAAGAAAAGGCGGATCGGGCAGGCTCACACCCCGCGCCCGGAAGTAATCAGCAACATGAAACACCAGCCGGTACGTGCCCACCTTCAGGTTGGTGTTGTCGTACAGCGGCCCATCGGGATTGCGGCCGTCCGTGTTGAGGGAAAACCGCCGCACGAGCGTGGCCTGGCCTTGCGCGTCGGTGGTGTGCAGTTCCACCGTCATGCCCGCGGCGGGCGTGCCGTGCATGGTGTCGAGAACGTGTGTGGACAGACCCATGCCTCAGGCTCCTGCGGTGGCGGTTGGGGGCGTCGAGGCTGCTGGCGCCACGCTGGCACCGGATTGACCATGGCGCTGCAGTGCGTTGGCCACGAACCCGCTGGCCTTGACATCTTCGACAAAGGCCGCAAGCGCATGGGCCACCAGTGGACCGCGCGCCCGTGCGCAGCCCATGGCCTGGCGGATCACCATGAAACGCCCCGGCAACAGGCGCAGTGCCGGCGCCTGCCCAGCGCGTGCCTGCAGATCGGACTCGAGCTGCTGACGCACCCCGGCTGCCACTTCGCAGCCCGTGTTCAGGAAATGCTCCAGCACCGCGGACGAGCCCTCGACACGCTCGATCGTCGCCTGCCGGATGTTGCGGCTCAGGTACAGGTCGTAGGCGCTGCCGGTGCCCACCACGATGCGGTGGCCCGGCCGATCAACCGCATCGTTGTCGACGATGGGCGAATCGGCCCGCACGGCGTAACACCCCTCGATGTGCACATAGGCGTCGGTGAAGGCGATGCTTTCGCCGCGCTTGGGATCGATCGCAAAAAAACCGATGTCGGCCCGGTCCTGGGCCACGGCGTCAACCGAGGCACTGGCGTTGTCGAACACCACCCATTCGATATCGAGTTGCAGACGCCGCGCCAATTCGCGCGCCAGATCAACCGACACACCCTTGGGCGCGCCGGCTGGATCGCGCCCCGCCAGAACGGGGTTGCCGAGGTTGATGGAGGCGCGCAAGGCACGTGGAGGCTGACCCTTGCCCACAGGTGCAAAGGCCTGGGCCAGGCCGAACAGGGGATGCGACAGGAAGGAGGTGTTCATGGTGTGCCCGCATTGTGGGGGAAATCCCGAACACCGCGGTCGCGGCGAGCCCCGAAATCGGGCCGACAATATCAGGCATGGTTGATGCATAGGATCAATCAACCCCCGTGCGGCTGCATTTGCACCAGACGGGGGACCCTTCTGCACCGTCACCCATCACCTTGCACCAGTTTGGAGAACTCCACATGCTCAAGCGCGCGCTCCTGAAATCCGCCCTCGCATCGGCCGTTGCATCGGCTGGCCTGCTCACCGCGTCGTTCGCGCACGCTCAGACACCGATCAAGTTCCAGTTGGATTGGCGGTTTGAAGGCCCAGCGGCGCTGTTTCTGGCCTCGACCGCCAAGGGTTATTACAAGGCGGCCGGCCTGGACGTGACGATCGACGCGGGCAACGGATCGGGCGGCACCGTCACGCGGGTGGCTTCGGGCACCTACGACATGGGTTTCGCCGACATGGCCGCGTTGATGGAGTTCCACGCCAACAACCCCGACGCACCCAACAAGCCTGTGGCCGTGATGATGGTCTACAACAACACGCCCGCCGCCGTGCTGGCGCTCAAGAAGAGTGGCATCACCAAACCGGCCGACCTCAACGGCAAGAAGCTCGGCGCGCCCAGTTTCGACGCCGGTCGTCGCGCGTTCCCCATCTTTGCCAAGGCCAACGGCATCGGCAACGTGCAGTGGACCAGCATGGATCCGCCGCTGCGTGAAACCATGCTGGTGCGTGGCGACATCGAAGCCATCACGGGCTTTTCGTTCACCAGTTTGCTCAATCTCGAGGCACGTGGTGTCAAGACCGAAGACGTGGTGGTGCTGTCCTATCCCGCACACGGCGTGAAGCTGTATGGCAACGTGATCATCGCCACACCCAAGCTCATCAAAGAGAACCCCCAAGCCGTGAAGGCATTCCTGAGCGCGTTTGCCAAGGGCGCCAAGGAGGTCATGGCCAACCCCGACCCGGCCATCGACTACGTGAAGGCGCGCGATGGCATCATCAACGTCGACCTGGAAAA
>CAYNWR010000101.1:0-8334 GCA_964400915.1 uncultured Burkholderiaceae bacterium | reverse complement strand
ATCACCGAGGCCGCCTCGGCAACGAAGCTGCCCCCCCTGCTGGCCAGCACGATCTCCTGGCGCACGATCACGGCGATGGTGCCCAACGCACCACCGAGCGCCAGCGCGCCCACATCGCCCATGAACACCTGGGCGGGATGGGTGTTGAACCAGAGGAACGCCAGGCCGGCGCCCGCCATCGCTGAACAGAAGATGAGCAGCTCGCCCGACCCTGGGATGTAGGGAAACAGCAGATAGCGCGAATAGACGGAGTTGCCCGACACATAGGCGAAGACACCCAGCGCCGATCCGACCATCACCACCGGCATGATGGCCAGGCCGTCGAGGCCGTCGGTGAGATTGACCGCGTTGCTCGCACCGACGATCACCAGGTAGGACAGGATCACGAAGCCGAGCACGCCCAGCGGATAGGCGATTTCCTTGAAGAAGGGCACGTGCAGGCCAGCCTTGGGCGGCAGGCTCACGTCAAAGCCTGAACGCACCCAGGTGACAAACAAGTCGAAGACCCGGGCGTTGGAGACTTCCGAAATGCTGAACACCAGGTACAGCGCCGCGAACAGGCCGACCAGCGATTGCCAGAAGTACTTTTCGCGCGAGCGCATGCCCTCGGGGTTCTTGTGCACCACCTTGCGCCAGTCGTCCACCCATCCGATGGCACCGAAGCCCAGCGTCACGACCAGGACGATCCAGACGAATCGATTGGACGGATCGAACCACAACAAGGTGGACACGGCGATCGAGATCAGGATCAGCACGCCACCCATGGTGGGCGTGCCTTGTTTGGCCAGATGCGACTGAACGCCGTAGCTGCGCACGGGCTGGCCGATCTTGAGCGCGGCCAGCCGGCGGATGACCCACGGCCCGGCACCGAGCCCGATCACCAGCGCCGTGAGCGCAGCCATCACGGCGCGGAACGTGATGTACTGGAACACGCGAAAGAAGCCCAGCTCGGGTGAGAGGGTCTGCAGCCACTGGGCCAGGAGGGTCAGCACGACGGCTCCTCGGTCGACTGCAGGTCGCGCTCCAGCACGGCGACCACACGTTCCATGGCCATCGAGCGGGAGCCTTTGATCAACACCGATTGCACGCCGGTGCGGATCGCCGCCAGCACGGCGCCTGCCATGTCGTCGCGTTCCTGGACATGTCGGCCGCCGGTCCCGAACGCCTGCACCGCATGGATCGACAGTGCGCCCGTGCCCAACAGGAACTCCAGGCCCCGCTCGCGCGCCCACGCGCCAACCTCGGCGTGAAAAGCCGGCCCCTGCTCACCCACTTCACCCATGTCGCCCAGCACCAGCAGATGCGGGCCTTGCAGCTCGGCCAGGGCGTCGATGGCGCGCCGCACCGAATCGGGATTCGCGTTGTAGGTGTCGTCGATCAGGGTGAAGGCACCCGCGCCAACTGGCAGCTGCACGGTCCGCATGCGCCCGGAGACGGGCCTGAACGACGCGAGGCCCATGGCCATTGCAGCGATGGGGACACCGGCCGCACAGGCGCAGGCCACTGCGGCCAGGGCGTTGTGCACGTTGTGCCGCCCGAGGATCGACAGACGGGTTTCCAGATTGCCGATCGGCAGTTTCACGCGCAACTGCCAGGTGTTGCCGTCCCAGGCCGTGTCCAGCAGGCGCACGTCGGCACCCTCCCCTTCGCCAAACTGCAGGACATGGCGCGCGCCGGCCCGTGCGCGCCACAGCCCGGCATACGTGTCGCTCTGGGGGAAGACAGCCCAACCGTCGGCAGGCAGGGCGTCGATGACGGAGCCGTTTTCTGCGGCCACAGCGTCGACGCTGTGCATGAACTCCTGATGTTCGCGCTGCGCGTTGTTGATCAGCGCGATGCCGGGCTGTGCCATGTCGGCCAGCAGGGCGATTTCGCCCGGGTGGTTCATGCCCAACTCGAGCACGGCGGCCCGGTGATGTGCGCGCAGGCGCAACAGGGTCAGGGGCACACCGATGGCATTGTTGAAGTTGCCGGCTGTGGCCATGGTGTGTTCGGCATCCCATGCACGCAGGATCGAGGCGATCATCTGGGTCACGGTAGTCTTGCCGTTGCTGCCGGTGACGGCGATCGGTCGCAGCGCGAATTGCGCGCGCCAGGCCTTGCCGAGGGCCCCCAGTGCCTGCAGGGTGTCTGGGACTTCCAGGCCGCTCATGCCGGCGGGCAAGGCACCGGGATGCACGATGGCGGCCACAGCACCAGCCTGGCGCGCCGTCTCGACAAACCGATTGCCGTCAAAGCGTTCGCCGCGCAGGGCGATGAAACAGTCACCGGAGCGCATCTGGCGGGTGTCCGACTGGATGCGCTGGATGGATGTGTGGCCATCACCCACCAGGCGCGAGTTTGGCAGCATCGTGTGCAATGCCGCCAGCTTGGTGTCCATGGGCGTGTCCACGATGTCCTGTACGGGTCCACTCATGGACAAGCTCCTGCCCGCGTTGCCTGGGCTGCCTGCGAACGTTTGACAGGGTCGCCCCCCGCTGCGCTGCGTCGGGCCAACGCACTGCGGGCAACGACCATATCGACAAAGGGATGCTTGACGCCTGCGATCTCCTGGATTTTTTCATGACCCTTGCCGGCGATCACGATCACATCCTGTGCCGCCGCACGCTCGACGGCCGCGTCGATGGCGCGCTGGCGATCGGGCTCAACCTGTGCCTGTCGGTCCGCACCAAGGCCGGCAAGGATCTGGCTGATGATCACCTCGGGCCGCTCGTCCCGCGGGTTGTCGCTGGTCACCACCAACTCATCGGCCCACTGGCGCGCCACCGCACCCATCAAGGGTCGCTTGGACGCATCGCGGTTGCCACCGCACCCAAAGACACACCACAGGCGCCCCTGGCGCTCCTGCGCCATCTGCCGGGCCGCGCGCAACACGGTCGCCAGCGCATCGGGTGTGTGGGCGTAGTCCACCGCGATCCAGGGCATGCCGGCCATTTGCACGAACTCCATGCGCCCGGGCACCGGCCGCAGTTGCTGGCAGGCCTGCGCGGCCCGATCCAGCCCGACACCCTGCGCACGCAACGCGCCGATGACGCCCAGCACATTGGCCACGTTATAGCTGCCAACCAGGTGGGTGCGAACCGCGCAGCTTTCGCCGCCCTCATGCACCGTGAACTCAAGCCCCTCGCCGCCAAGGCGCATGTGGGTGGCGCGCAGACGCGCAGGCCGCTGGCATGAGGTGGTCCAAACCGCGATGTCGCCACGCGTGTCAAGTTCGGCAGCCAGCTCGGCGCCCTTGGCGTCGTCGACATTGAGCACCGCCGCGCGCAGCCCTGGCCAGTCAAACAAGCGGCGCTTGGCCCGCCAATAGGTGGCCATGTCGCTGTGATAGTCCAGATGATCCTGTGAGAAATTGGTCAGGACAGCGGTATCGATGCGGGTCGCCTCCAGTCGGCGCTCGTCCAGTCCGATCGACGAGGCCTCGATCGCACACACCGACGCCCCAGCGTCCAGCACGCGGCGCAGTGATGCATGCAGCCCAATGGCGTCGGGTGTTGTCAGTTCGGCATCCTGCCAATCGGCAGCCGCAACACCGGCCTCGCTGTCGCAGCGCATGAGGCCCGACCCAAGGGTTCCAATGACACCGGCAGGGCTGCCGTGTTCACACCCGAGCCAGGCCCAGGCCTGACCGATCCACCACGCGGTGGACGTCTTTCCATTGGTGCCCGTGACCGCCAGAACCTTCAGCCCATGCGACGGCTCGTGCCACCAGGCCGACGCGATCGGCCCGAGCGCCCAGCGCAGGCCCTCGTATTGCGCCATCGGCGGCGCCTGTTCAACTTCGCCCAGGCTCAGCCCGATGTCGTCCCAGCCCTGCGCCTCCACCAGGCAGGCCCCCACAGCGCTGCGCCAGACGTCGGGCAGGAAGCGACGTCCGTCGGTGCGTGCGCCCTGCACGGCCAGAAAACCGTCGCCTGGCCTTACCTGTCGACTGTCCACGCGCAAGGTGCCTCTCACATGCGCGCGCAGCCATTGGCAAGCCTGCGTCGGCGTTGCCAGCAGAGGAAGTTCTGGCGCCGTCGTCCGACTCAAAACGATTCCTCCACCGCTCGCGCAACGATCTGGGGTTTGACCGACAGATCAGGCTCGACGCTGAGCACGCGCAAGGACTGCTGCACGACTTCACTGAACACCGGCGCGGCCACTGCCCCTCCGTAATACTGTCCCGCGCTGGGTTCATCCAGCATCACCGCCACCACGATGCGCGGTTGCTCGATGGGCGCCATACCGACGAACCATGACCGGTACTTGTTGCTCACATAGGTCTTGCCCGATTGCTTGTGCGCCGTGCCCGACTTGCCACCCACCGAGTACCCCATGGTCTGCGCCTTGGGTGCGGTTCCACCGGCCCCGGCGGCCAGTTGCAACATGCGCCGCACCTGCGCCGCGGTGCGTGGCGAAAAGACCTGCTCCCCCTGGGCCACTTCGTCGCGCTTGAGCATGGTGGTGGGAACCACCTGGCCGTCGTGGGCGAACACCGTGTAGGCTCGTGCCATCTGGTAGAGCGAAGCGGACAGGCCGTAGCCATAGCTCATCGTCGCCTGTTCGATGGGCCGCCAGGTCTTGTAGGGCCGCAAGCGCCCGGTCACAGCCCCTGGGAACTCCAGCTGCGGCTTCTGACCGAACCCAGCCGCCGAGTACATCTCCCACATCTCGCGTGGCTGCATCTGCATGGCCATCTTGACCGTGCCGACGTTGCTCGATTTCTGGATGACCTCTTCGACGGTCAGCACGCCATAGGCATGGACATCCGAGATGGTCGATCCCGTGATCTGGATGCGCCCCGGCGCGGTTTGCACCGGTGTTGCCGGCGTCACCCGCCCCGACTCCAGGGCCAGGGCGATGGTGAAGGGTTTCATCGTCGAGCCAGGCTCGAACACGTCGGTGAGTGCGCGGTTGCGCAACTGCTCCCCGCTCAGGTTGCGTCGCTTGTCGGGCAGGTAGCTCGGGTAGTTGGCCAGTGCCAACACCTCGCCGGACACCGAATCGAGCACCACCACACTGCCCGCCTTGGCGCGGTGGGCCATCACGGCGTCGCGCAACTTCTGGAAGGCAAAGAATTGGATCTTGCTGTCGATCGACAACTGCACGTCCCGCCCGGGCACCGGCGGCACCTGCTCGCCGATGTCCTCGATCACCCGGCCCAGACGATCCTTGATCACGCGCCGCGAGCCTGGCCGTCCGGCCAACTGGGATTGGAAGATGAGTTCGATGCCTTCCTGCCCAATGTCCTCGACATTCGTGAATCCGACGATGTGTGCCGCCGCTTCGCCCTCAGGGTATTGGCGCTTGGGCTCCTTGCGCAGGTAGATGCCCGGCAGGTTCAAGGCAGCCACCTGCTGTGCGATGGGCTCGTCGATCTGCCGCTTGATCCAGACGAAGGTCTTGTCCTCGTCATCCAGCTTGCGTTGCAGCTCGGCCAGCGGAACGTCGATCAGGCGCGCGAGTTCCCGCAGTTTGGCCGGGTCGCGCTCGACGTCCTCCGGAATGGCCCAGACACTTTGCGACCAGACGCTGGACGCCAGGATCAGGCCATTGCGGTCCACGATGCGCCCGCGCATCGCCGGCAGTTCCAACGTGCGCGTGAAGCGCACCTCGCCCTGGCGCTTGTAGAAGTCGTTGCCCCAGACCTGCACATACGCAGCCCTTGCGCCCAAGCCGACAAAACACAGGGCGATGAACGCCATCACAAAGCGGCTGCGCCAGGTGGGGGTGCGCCCCGCCAACAGCGGGCTGGCCGGTGTGCCGGTCGGTTTGAAGCGACTCACCGCACGCCTCCCTGCGCCGTGGCGCCCGCCACGGCACGATCAACGCTCGCCACGTTGGCAGCCGCCAGGTACTGCGTGGTGGCCGGTGTGGGCATGCGCATCTGCAACTGATCGCGCGCGATCTTTTCGACGCGCTGAGACGTGGCCTGGCCACGCAACTCCACCTGAAGACGCTCGTGTTCGGTCTGCAGTCGCCTGGCCTGCGACTGCGCACGATCGAGCTCGACAAACACGCGCCGCGCGTCGTATTGCACGCTCACCAGGTGCAGGGCACTCAGGATGACACCCAGCGACAGCACGAGGTTGATGCGCGTCATGCCTTTCCTCCACGCTGGCCCGCGGGAGCGGCCGTGCGCTGTGCAACGCGCATCACCGCGCTGCGCGCGCGTGGGTTGCGCGCGACCTCGTCGTCCCCCGGCTTGATCCGGTCGATGGCGATCAGGCAAGGCTCGGGCACGGGCGCAAACGGCACCCGCCGGTCGTAGACGGGGCGTGCCTGACTGGCAATGAATTGCTTGACGATGCGGTCTTCCAGCGAATGAAAGGCGATCACCACCAGGCGGCCTCCCGTGCGCAGGCGCTCCAGGCCCAAGGCCAAGGTCTCGCGCAATTCGTCGAGTTCGCGGTTGATGTGGATGCGCAGCGCCTGAAAGGTGCGGGTGGCCGGGTCCTGTCCTGCCTCGCGTGTGCGCACCACCGATGCAACCAGCGCCGCCAGTTCGCCGGTGCGCACGGGCATTGCGCCCTGCTCGCGCCGGGCGACGATGGCGCGTGCAATGGCAGAGGCAAATCGCTCTTCGCCAAGATCACGGATCACCTCGGCAATCTGTGCAGGCGTGGCGCGCGCCAGCCACTGCGACACCGGTTCGCCACGCGTGGGGTCCATGCGCATGTCCAGCGGCCCGTCGTGCCGAAACGAGAATCCTCGAGCCGGATCGTCGATCTGTGGCGAACTCACCCCCAGGTCCATCAACAGGCCATCGATCGAGAGGCCCAGGTTGTTCTGGCGCAGGCCGAGCATCAGTTCCGAGAAAGGGCCATGGTGAATGGCCAGCCGGCTGTCGCCGATCGCTTGCGCCACCGCAATGGCATCGGGGTCGCGATCGAAGGCCAGCAAGCGATCGGCCTCGCGCATGCGTGCCAGCAGGGCACGCGAGTGGCCACCGCGACCGAAGGTTGCATCGACATACACACGGGCAGGCGCCTGTGGGGCTGGTGCCGTGCCGATGAGGGCATTCACAGCCTCTTCGAGAAGAACTGTGGTGTGTGACCATGGCGTTTGCACGAATGGCCGCTAGAAGGTGAAGTCGCGGATCGTGTCCGGCATCGGCCCAGCCATGGCCTGGGCCTCCTGCGCTTCGTAGGTGGCGCGATCCCACAATTCGAAGTGCCCGCCCATGCCCAGCAGCGTGGTGTCGCGTGTGATGCCTGCAGCCGCCCGCAACTCGGGCGACACGAGGACACGGCCGGTCGCATCGATGTCCACGTCCATGGCGTTGCCCAGGAAGATGCGCTTCCACCATTGGGCGTCCATCGGCAGTGCTGCAATGCGCTCGGCAAAACGCTCCCACTCGGGGCGCGGAAAGATGAGCAGGCAGCCGTGGGGATGGCGTGTAATCGTCAGTTGCCCGGCGGCATTGGCCAGCAAGCGCTCGCGGTGCCGCGCTGGCACCGACAAGCGCCCTTTGCCATCCAACGTCAACGAAGATGCACCCTGAAACACCGATCGCCCCGCTCCGAGTCGGATACACCGACTTCCCCCACAAAAGTGCACTTTTTTGCACCACGTGGGCGATTATGACCTCAAAGAAACCGTCTGCAATGTCTTTTTGTAATCAAATCAAGCACTTAGGGTCGATCTTTCGGGTAAATTCGGGGTAAATCTTCTTATAGATGAAGCACTTAGAATCTGTTGTGCATGTAACGCATGAATAGCGAGCACTGATGGACATCAATCGATTTCTGACCGTCATGGTGGACAAGGGCGGCTCGGACATGTTCTTCACCACCGGTGCACCGGTCCACATGAAGATCGAGGGCGTCACGCATGCGCTCAAGATGCCTGCTCTGGTGCCAGGCCAAACCCGACAGATCGCCCAGGCCATCATGACCGAGGCACAGGCAACCGAGTTCGCTGCCGAGCTCGAGATGAACCTGGCACTCACCGCACCGGGCATCGGGCGTTTTCGCGTCAACATCTTCATGCAACGCGGGGAAGTGGGTTTGGTGATTCGCCACGTGCGAGCGCGCATCGCCTCGATTGGCGAACTGGGGCTGCCCAGCGTGCTCGAGCAATTGGTGATGCGCAAGCGCGGCCTGATTCTGGTGGTGGGCGCCACGGGCAGCGGCAAGTCCACGACGCTGGCAGCGATGATCAACTTTCGCAACCGCAACGCGAGCGGCCACATCCTGACCATCGAGGATCCGATCGAGTTCCTGCACGAGCATCAACTCTCGGTGGTCGACCAACGCGAGGTCGGCATCGACACCCACTCGTACGAGAAGGCCCTGAAGAACGCGCTGCGCGAAGCGCCGGATGTCATCATGATCGGCGAGATCCGCGACC
>CAYNWR010000100.1:0-8407 GCA_964400915.1 uncultured Burkholderiaceae bacterium | reverse complement strand
GGCGCGCCAGGTAGTTCTCCACCGAATGAAACGGCACGCCGGCCATGACCACGGGCGCACCACCCGATTGCCCACGTTGCGTGAGTGTGATGTCCAGCAGGCGCGCAGCCTTCTCGGCATCCGCGTAGAACATCTCGTAGAAATCGCCCATGCGATAGAACAACAGCGTGTCGGGGTACCCCGCCTTGAGGGCGAGGTACTGCTGCATCATGGGGGTGTGGTCGGCCGGGGCGGCGAGCACGGGGGCGGCAATCGATTGGGGAGCGGGCATCGCAAGGCGCAGCGTCGGGCTGCGGGTTTGATCTTAGGCGATGACGTGCCGTGGGCCGCTAGCATGCGCCATCAGGAAACCCGAGGAGACAAGGTGAAACGTCGTTTGCTGTGTGCATTGCTGAGCGCGGCCTGTGCATTGCCCGCCTGGGCGGCCTTTCCCGACAAGCCGATCCGCCTGGTGGTGGCGTTTGCGCCGGGCAGTTCCACCGACATCGTCGCCCGCAGCGTCGCCGAGCAGATGACGCATTCGATGGGCCAGCCGGTGGTGGTCGAAAACCGACCGGGCGCGGGCGGCAACATCGCCACGGTGGCGGTGATGAACGCGCCGGCCGACGGGCACACCCTGCTGTTTCACAGCGTGGCCTATGCGGTCAACCCGAGCCTGTTTGCCAATGCCGGCTACGACGCCTTGCAGGATCTTGCGCCCGTGGCCATGGGCGCATTCACGCCCAACCTGCTGTATGTGCATCCGGACGTGAAGGCGGGCACGCTGGCCGAATTGCTGGCGCTGGCGCGCAGCAGCAAGATGGCTTATGCCTCCTCGGGCAATGGCACCACCACGCAGCTGGGGGCCGAGTGGTTGTTTCGCGGCTTCGCCAAGGTCGATGTCACCCACGTGCCGTTTCAGCCGGCGGCAGCCACCAACGCCGTGGTGAGTGGGCAGGTGCCCATTGCGTCGACCTCGATGCCACCCGCGGTGCCCTTCGTCAAGAGTGGCAAGGTGCGCCCCATCGCGGTGATGTCGGCGCGGCGCAGCCCGGTGCTGCCCGATGTGCCCACGGTGGCCGAGCTGGGCTACAAGGATTTCGAGGCGAACACCTGGTTTGCGGTGTTTGCGCCCAGCCGCACACCGAATGATGTGCTTGACCGCCTGAACGCCGAGGTCAACAAGGCCTTGGCCACCAAGCCCGTGCGCGACCGGTTTGAAGCCTTGTCGCTTGAAGCCGCAGTGATGGACCGACCAGCCCTGCGGCGGTATGTCGAAGGCGAGGTCGCCAAATGGGGACGGCTGGTGCGCGAACTCGGTGTGAAGGCCGAGTAGGCCGAAGACCCTGGGTGCGCCGGAACCCCGCAGCCACGACCACCGACTGGACATCCTCCATCGAAATGGAGGTGCAGGCCCTAGGACTGTCGCGGTGGCTTGCCGCGCGCAGGCCGTTCAGTTGCACGGGGACGCGGCGAGCGCTCGGGGGTGCGAGGACGCTCGGCGCGGCGCGACGGACCCGAACGGGGCGCACGCAGGGTGGCCCGTGTGGCCGGTGCGTCGGCCGGCGTTGCGGCATCGTCTGATGTGGGCGCCGGCGCATCGGCTGCGCTGCCGACACCGAGTCGCTCGCGTCGGGCGCTGCGGCCAGCCTGACCCTGGGCAATGGCGTCGGTCACGTTCGATTTGTCCTGCACGCTCGAAAACCGTGAATAGGGTTTGAGCACCTGCACCAGCTGCGCATAGACCTTGGGGTTGGCTGCCAGGCACTCGCGCTGCTCCAGAAAATCGGGTTCACCCGTGAAATTGCCGATCAGGCCGCCAGCCTCGGTCACCAGCAATGAGCCGGCCGCCACATCCCAGGCCGAAAGCCCGGTTTCGAAAAAGCCGTCGGAAAAGCCCGCCGCCACGTAGGCCAGATCCAATGCGGCGGCTCCGGGGCGGCGCAGCGCGGCGGTGCGCTGCATGACGTCGGACATCATGCACAGATAGGCCTGAAAGTCGTCGCCCGGCCGGAACGGAAAGCCGGTGGCGATCAGGCATTGGCGCAGGTGGATGCGCTTGCTCACGCGCAGGCGGCGGTCGTTGAGGAAGGCGCCGCGCCCGCGCGTGGCCGTGAACAGGTCGTTGCGGGTGGGGTCGTACACCACACCGATCTCCACCCGACCGCGCCACGCCAGCGCGATGCTCACGCAATAGACGGGAAAGCCATGGATGAAGTTGGTGGTGCCGTCCAGCGGATCGATGATCCAGACGTATTCGGAATCCTGCGCGCCGTGGGTGCGGCCTGACTCCTCGGCCCAGATGGCGTGACCGGGGTAGGCGCCCAACAGGGTCTCGATGATGGCGGCCTCGCTGGCATGGTCGATCTCGGTGACGAAATCGTTGAGCTGCTTTTGCGTGACACGGACGGCCTCGACATCCAGCGCAGCGCGGTTGATGATCGCGCCGGCTGCACGCGCGGCACGGATGGCCACGTTGAGCATCGGGTTGGGGGTGGTGGACATGAACGCAATCGAAGTGGGCGGCGGGGCTGCCGGCAAGGAATGGCCCGCTGCAGGTGAAGGGCCGCCTTGAAAGGGACGCAGCGGCGACAATGGCCCCCATTTTACCGGGCAGCGCCCAGGCGCCCAGGCGCCCGGGCCAGGCGGTCCGCGGGCGGTGAACCGGCCGCAGGCGCCACCCGATGTCCATGAAGACCCGTTTCATCCTGATCAACCCCAGCCACGCCGGCAACGTCGGTGCGGTTGCCCGCGCGTTGCGGGTCATGGGATTTGATGATCTGGTGCTGGTGGCACCGCGCTGGCCCAATGTGTTGCGGCGCCAGGAGACGATTCAACGGGCCAGCGGCGCACTGGATGTGCTGGAGCGCACACGCATCGTGGACAGCCTGGACGAGGCCATCGTGGGCATCGAGCACCTGTGTGCCACCGCGATGACGGCGCGGGATTTCGGACCGCCCACGCGGGCGCCGCGCGCGCACTTCGATTTGCTATTAAATGAAAAGCAATCTATTGAGGAAGGACGCTCGCTACCGGCCTCTATTGCTTTCATATTTGGTTCTGAGCGCTTCGGAATGGCCAACGACGACGTGTACCGTTGCCACGTGGCCTTGTCGATCCCCACCGCGCCCGACTACGGTTCGCTCAACCTGGCGGCGGCCGTGCAGGTGATCGCCTACGAATGGCGCCTGGCACTGGGCGGATTTGGCGCGCCGGAAACCCGCCTTCCCGCCAGTGTCCGCGCCGCGCGTCCTGAACGGGCCGATGCGGCCCAGGTGGCAGGCATGCTCGCCCATTGGGAGCGGGCCTTGACCACCATCGGATTTCTGGATCCTGCCGCACCCAAGAAACTCATGCCGCGCCTGCAGCAGCTGTTCAACCGCGCGGCCTTGCACGAGGAGGAGATCCACATCCTGCGGGGCATTGCCAAGGCCATGATCGATGCACGGGCTCCGGCGCCGCCTCGCACACGCCCGGGGCCAAAGCAATAGACTGTCAGGCCCGATAGAACAAGAACTCCAGCTGAGCACCCCATGTTTGCGCGTTGGCGATCCGATATCCAGACCATTCTCGACCGCGACCCGGCGGCCCGCAGCACCTGGGAGGTGATCACCTGTTACCCCGGCCTGCATGCCATCTGGATGCACCGGCTCGCGCATTGGTGCTGGACACGCGGCCTCAAATGGCTGGGTCGGTTCATCTCGCACGGCAGCCGCTGGCTCACGGGCATCGAAATCCACCCGGGCGCCAAGATTGGCGAGCGTGTCTTCTTCGACCACGCGATGGGCGTGGTGGTGGGCGAAACCGCCGAGATCGGCGACGGCTGCACGATCTACCAGGGCGTGACGCTGGGCGGCACGTCGCTGTACAAGGGCACCAAGCGCCACCCGACCTTGGGCAAGGATGTGGTGGTGAGTGCCGGCGCCAAGGTGCTCGGTGGCTTTGTCGTGGGCGACGGCGCCAAGATCGGCAGCAACGCGGTGGTCATCAAGCCGGTGCCTGCGGGTGCCACGGCGGTGGGCATTCCGGCGCGCATCATTCCGTCCAAGGCCGGTGAGAGTGCCGATGTGGCCACGGCCGGAAAGTTTGCGGCCTATGGCGTGACCAACGAGGACGATCCGTTGAGTCAAGCCATGCGGGCGCTGATCGACGGCACCGCCAACCAGGAGCACCAGATCACGCTGCTGTGGCAGGCGATCGAAAAACTGGCCGCGCGCCAGGCCGCGCCGGCTGGCGAATGTGTGCCACCCGATGCGGCACGCGACGAATCCTTTGAGGCCAAGCGACTGAGCGATCTCGTCGGCAAATGAGCCTGGCCCGTGTCAGGCGCCTTGCGGCAAGCGGCGCCCGGTCCGTGGCAGCCTTCACACCGTGCGCGGTGGACGTTGCGCGGTCTTGGGGCGAAACGCCTTGCAGACCTCGTCGCGGGTTTCCAGGTAGGGGCCGCCGATGAGATCGATGCAATAGGGCACGGCGGCAAAGATGCCGGGCACCAGCGATTCGCCGCCGGGGCCACGCAGGCCTTCCAGCGTCTCTTCGATCGATTTGGGCTGCCCGGGCAGGTTGATGATCAGGCTTTGATCGCGTATCACCGCAACCTGCCGTGACAGGATGGCCGTGGCCACGAACTTCAGGCTGATCTGGCGCATCTGCTCGCCAAACCCAGGCATCTCGCGGTGGGCGACGGCCAGGGTCGCTTCGGGCGTGACATCCCTCGGGGCAGGGCCGGTGCCGCCGGTGGTCAACACCAGCGAACAACCCGCGTCGACCAATTCGATCAAGGCGGCGCTGATCAGGGCTTGTTCATCCGGAATCAGCCGCTCGTGAAAGTCGATGGGGTTGAACAGGGCCTTGCCCAGCCAGGCTTTGAGGGCGGGCAAGCCCTTGTCGACGTAGACGCCGCTGGATGCCCGATCGCTGATGGACACGATGCCGACGCGCACGGGCTCGGGTGGGCCTTGGTGGCTGGGGTTCAGGGTCATGGGTGCGCCTTCTTCAGAGGATGTTCGTTGCAGCACATGGCGATGAATGCGCTGCGCTCAATTGGCCACGGCTTGAATCCATGGAGGAACAAGCGGCAGGCCTGCAGCGGTCCAGGCTTCGAGCCCGCCGCGGTACCAGCCAACCTGCGTGTAGCCGGCCTTGAGCGCGCGTATCGCCGCGTTGAGCGATTGCCAGCAGTTGCGGCTGCCACAGTAGAAAACCACCGGACGGTCGCGCTCGGGTGCCATCGCGGCCAGCAGCCCGCCGAACCGCTGCGCATACAGGGTTTCGCGCCGGGCGTCGGCAAAGGCGAATCCACCATAGACCAGCACCTGAGCGCCCGGAAGGCTGGCGTCGGCGGCCATCACGTCGATCAGCACGGGCGCCTCCGGTGAGCGCAGGGCCCGCGCGAGGGCCTGGGTGCTGTAGGTGCGAATGCCGGCAACACTGCGCGGCGTGAGGTCGGTCAAGGCCTGGGTGCGCAACTCGGGTGGCACGTTGACATCGCCACGAAACTCCTCGTTGGCGTGGTGCTCCTGTTCGGGAACGACGATGCGCGTGCGCGCGGCGGCGTGCTCGGCCTTCAGGGCTGCCAGGGTTGGCCGCGCGTCGAGATCCGCGATCCATTCGAGGTCGCACAAGCGCGCGGGTGCCTGGCGCGGATGGTTGCAGCGGTACAGGGCGCCCAACATCGCCTGCACCGCGGTCTCACGGCCCGACACCCAGCCCAGACCTTTGTCGGTGGCCGAGGTGGCGAGGGCGCGCAATGGGGCCTGGCCCGCCAGGTTGGCCAGCTCGGTGCGACAAGCCGCGTTGTCGCCACAGCGGGCCTCGGCCAATTCGGCCAGATACACGTGGGCATCGGACATCTCGTTCTTGAACTCGGTTCCGGCCACGACGATGCGCTCACGAAACGGCGGCGGCAGATCCACCCGCAAGGGCTCCTGGTGGGTGACGATGCCCAGGTTGAGCGCGTTCCATTGCGGCATTTGTGTGCAACGCGCGTAGGGCAGCGTGCCGGATCGGCAATGGTGGGTGACGCGCGGTCCGGGCCGCGCGGGATCGGGCACCCGCAGCATCGCCGAGGCGTCGTCCATCTCGTTGAGCGCCTGTTCGATCACGCGCTCGTTGAACCGGTCGCCCATGTGAGTCCGGTAGAACTCGCGCAACTGCGGACTGATCTGCGTGTTGACCGTGCGGCTTTCGCGGATGTGGGCGCCATGGATACCAACCCAGGTGCGGGCGGGGCGCATGGCGTCGCTGAAGCGGCGCTCGCGCCCGGCGATGAACATCAGGGAACAGGCCGATTCGCAGCGCCCCGCCACCCCCGTGCGCAGCTGGCGCGCCGCGATGAAGCGGCCCACGGCCAGGCCGGTCCACAGATCGCCGCCGGGTGAGTTGACAAACACCACCGTGTCGATGCCTGGATGGGCCGCAAAGGCATCCACGAACTTGGGCAGGTCGTCGATGACCGGCCCGCTGGCAAACAGCGTGGTGCCCTGAACCTCGAGGGTCATGGCCCGCGGGCCCGACACCAGCACCAGGCCGAAAGCCACCAAGGGCACCACCCATCGCCATCCCAGCCTGCGCAGGGTCTGGATGCCGACGCGGCCGCGCCAGGCTGGCTCAGGCCGCTGCGCTGCTGCCCGCATCTTTGATGAACTGGAACAACTCGCGCCAGGCCCGGCCGCGGCGCGGAGCTTCGCCACGCGAGACCTGCTCGGCGGTGGGGGTGGCGTCCTTGCGGGCCTGCCGGATGATCGAGCGCAGGCGCTGCGCATCGGTCTGGGGATAGGCTGCCAGCCAATCGGTCAGCGCCTCGTCCTGGTCCACCAAGCGCTGGCGCCAGTTTTCGGCGCGGTGCAATTCAAGCGTTTGCTCGCGCAGGCCGCCCTTGGTTTCGTCGACCACGGATCGCAGGCGGTCCACGTCGGCGGCATCGAGCCGCCGCATGAGCTTGCCCACATACTGCATTTGGCGCCGCCGACCCTCTAAATCCTCAATTCCGCGGGCGGTCTCGATGGCAGTGGCCAGACCCTCGGGCACGTCCAGGCTCTTGCGCTGGGCTGCAGGCAAGGCGACGAGTTGTTCGCCCAGGCGCTGCAGGTCGGCGCTTTCGCGCTTGAGCGTGGTGCGGCTCGGGCCGCCGGCCTGCGCGTCCTGCTGCAGTTGCAGGTCCAGTTCGCTGCCTTCGGCCACAAACTGACCCTTGACGAAATAGCCTTTGGCGGCTTTGCGACCCATGTTGTATGCGAACGCTCAATAATCGAGGATTCCGCATTATCGAACCAGCTTCAATTGCCCATGACCAAGACTTCCAGGCCACGCCGCGATGGCGATGACGGTTTTGCCTATCGACGCGACGATTTCGAGGCTTTGGTGGGCGCCGCGCTGACCCATGCACTCAAGCTGGGCGCAACCGACGCGGCGGCCGAGGCCTCCGAGGGCTGTGGCCTGAGTGTCAGCGTGCGGCTGGGCAAGCTGGAGAACGTCGAGCGCAATCGCGACAAGTCGCTGGGCGTCACCGTTTACGTGGGTCAGCGACGTGGCAATGCCAGCACCTCGGATTTCTCGCGCGCAGCGATTGAGCAGACCGTTCGCGCGGCCTATGACATTGCGCGTTTCACGGCAGAAGATCCGGCAGCCGGTTTGCCCGACGCGGACGACATCGTGCGCGAACAGCCCGACCTGGATCTGTTTCACCCCTGGGCGATCGGTAGCGAGCAGGCGGCTGAAATCGCACTGCGCTGCGAGGCGGCTGCCCGCAAGACCGATCGCCGCATCACCAATAGTGAGGGGGCTGGCGTGTCGGTGCAGCAGAGCCACTTTTTTGCGGCCCACACCCGGGGGTTCCGTGGCGGCTATGCCAGTTCGCGCCACAGCGTGTCGGTCGCGCCCATTGCGGGATCGGGCGACGACATGCAGCGCGATGCCTGGTACACGTCCATGCGGGCGTCCGAGGATCTGGCCAGTCCCGAGCAGGTGGGGCGCTATGCGGCCGAACGCGCGCTGTCGCGCCTGCGCTCACGCAAGGTGGCCACCACCGAGTGCCCCGTGCTGTTCGAGGCGCCCGCTGCCGCGGGCCTGTTGGGCGCGTTTGTCCAGGCCGTCAGCGGGGGGGCGCTGTACCGTCGCAGCAGCTTTTTGCTCGACAGCCTGGGGCAACAGGTATTTCCCCGGCACATCCAGATCGACGAAGACCCGATGATTCCGCGCGGCAAAGGCAGCGCCGCCTTTGATGATGAAGGTGTGGGCACACGCGCCCGTGCTGTGGTGTCCGACGGTGTGGTAAACGGCTACTTTCTGGGCACGTATTCGGCGCGCAAGCTGGGCATGCGCACCACCGGCAATGCAGGAGGCTCGCACAACCTGGTGCTGCGCTCGACGCAGACTGCGCCTGGCGACGACCTGGTTGCCATGCTGCGTCGCCTGGGGCGTGGCCTGT
>CAYNWR010000099.1:0-8429 GCA_964400915.1 uncultured Burkholderiaceae bacterium | reverse complement strand
GTACAGCAGTTGCGTGTACTCGGTGCTGCCCTCCACGCGGTTGTGTGTCCAGGCCAGCGGCGCTTCGTGGTCGTGGCTGATGGCCTTGTAGAAGTCGGTGTACTGCTCGTCGCTGATGTCCTTCTTGGGGCGTGTCCAAAGAGCGCTGGCCTTGTTGACGGTTTCCCATTCGTCGGTCAGCACCATTTCGCCCGGCTGGTTGTCCTTGCCTTCCTGCCACTCTTCCTTGCGCATCAGGATGGGCAGCGCGATGTGATCGGAATACTTGGCGATGACGCTCTTGAGTTTCCAGGTGGCGGCAAAGTCGGCGGCGTCCTCGCGCAGATGCAGGGTGACGCGGGTGCCACGCGCAGCCTGCTCGATCGACTCCACCTCGAAGTCTCCGGTGCCCGCGCTGGTCCAGCGCACACCCTCGGAGGCCGGCGCCCCGGCGCGGCGCGACTCGACCACGATCTTGTCGGCCACGATGAAGCCCGAATAGAAGCCCACGCCGAACTGGCCAATGAGCTGCCCCTGCTCGGTGGCGCTGGCTTTCTGGTCCCCCGAGAGCTTGGAGACAAACTCGCGCGTGCCGCTCTTGGCGATGGTGCCCAGGTTGTCGATGGCCTCCTGTCGCGACAGGCCGATGCCGTTGTCGCTGATCGTGACGGTCCGTGCGGCCTTGTCGAACGACACCCGCACCTCCAGGCTGGGTGTGTCCTCGTACAGCTCGGACTTGTCCAGTGCCTCAAAGCGCAGCTTGTCGCAGGCATCGGAGGCGTTGGAGATCAGCTCGCGCAGGAAGATCTCCTTGTTGGAATACAGTGAGTGGGTGACCAGGTGCAGCAGTTGTGCAACTTCGGCCTGAAAGGAATGGGATTGCTTGCTCATGGGCTTGGTCGGTTCAGATGGTTCGGGCTGCGACGAATCGCCAAAAGAGCCCAGATGGGGGGGGGCGTACACATTTCAAGAGTGGCGAGTTGTTTGCCTGCAAAGCAGGCTGAAATGAAAACATCTAAGATTGTGGGGATATTCGCAGCAAACCCTTTGCTGGGTGCCGTCCAGGTCCCCTGGTGTGGCGAACTCCCAGTTTCCTCAATCCATGAGCATCGAGACCACCGACGACCGACGCGGGGGGCCCCGCAAAGCTTTGCGAGGCCAGGCACGCTTGCTGTGGCGCACAACAACCAAGTGGCAAACGGTGCGCTTGCTGGAGGTGTCGGCAACCGGGTTGTCCTTTGTCAGTTCGGCCCCGGTGCAGGCAGGTTCCATCGCAGACATGGAGTTTGACCTGCCACCCTACAAGGGCGCTCCAGCACGACGCTTGGCAGGCGAGGTCAAAGTGGCCAACTCCGTCCTCAGCGCGCGCGATGATGGATTCCGTGCCAATGTGACCTTTGTTCGTCTGCCAAGCGACGTGCGCGCAGTGCTCGACAAATACCTGGGTTGAGCGGCGCTGCGGCAATTGCACCAGCAAGCGAATTTGTAAACGGCTTGCGTGTATTCGTCTGTCCGCTAGCATGGCGGGCGCGTTCGCACCCACTCGAGGAGCTTCCCATGACACACCTGCAAGGCAAATTCGTCTGGTTTGAGCACTACAGCAACGACCCCGTCGCCGCCCAGCGCTTCTACAGCAGCTGGCTGGGTTGGGGCAAGACCGAGGTGCCCATGCCGCAGGGGCCCTACACGATGATCGTCAACGGTGGCGACACCATCGGCGGCTACTTTCGCAACGAGCAAAATGGTTGGCCCACGCGGTGGCTGCCCTATGTGTCGGTGAGCAACCTGGATGCGAGCAACGCCGCTGCGCGCAAGGCCGGCGCCAGCGAATGTTTTCCGCCCTTTGCCGCCGGAGACATGGGACGCGGCGTGGGCCTGATCGACCCCCAAGGCGCGGCATTTGCCCTGTGGCAAGGCGCCCAGGGCGACATGCCCGACGTGAAGATGGCGCCCGTGGGCAACTGGTGCTGGAACGAGTTGTGGACCCGCAATCCGGCCAGTGCGCTGAAGTTCTACCAGGGCGTGATCGGCTACAGCCTGCAGACCATGGACATGGGCGATGGCCCGTATCACATGCTGGGCTCGCAAGGCGAGATGCGGGCAGGCATCACTGCCAGCGTGAACCCCGCAGCACCTTCGATGTGGCTGCCCTATGTCCACGTGGCCGACTGCGACGCGAGCGCGGCCCAGGCCCGCAAGCTGGGCGCGCAGGTGATGTTCGGGCCTCAGGACATCCCGGGCACCGGGCGCTTTGCAATCGTGGTGGACCCGCTGGGCGCTGCGGTGGGCATCATCAAGCTCGCCCCGATGGCTTGAGCCTGGTGCGCTGCGCTGGCGGCCCATCCGGCTGGTCCAGCCCCGACGGTGCATCAGAGGCGTCGGCAGACGGCACGCCTTGCGGATCCGCGCCGCCAAACAAGGCGATGGCGGTGCGCGCCACCTGTTGCGTGTCGTACCACGCGTAGGCGGCCACACCGGCTGCGCCGACCACCGGAACCCAGCGCGAGACGGCCTTGGCCAGGGTGCGCTGCGACACCTTGAGGCCCACGATGGTCAGCACGCGCTGGATGACCTCGATCGACGCCCGGTGCACCAGCCAGCGCTCACCCGAGCGGACCGCCAGATCGCGCGCCACCTGCGCCGCCGAATGGCGAAACAGGCAGAAGATCATGTGCTCGCGCGACAGCGCGGCCTGCTGGCCGTGCAGGGTGGCCAGGTCCGCCACCAATTGGGCCTGGATGCGCCAGACCGCCAGCAGCTCGGGCAGCAGCGTCAGCCATCCGAGCGGACCGGGCGGCAGCGCCAGACTGCCCGCCGCCATGGCCGCCTTGCGGGCCGCCTGGCGCGACAACACGTGTCCCCGCGCCCGGGCGGCATCGCGCGCCGTGACCAGACTGCCCGGGGGCGGCACTTCGGACGAGCGCGGCACCTTGGCCACCAGATCCATCAAGGCTTCGGCAATGCGATGGGCCGCCTTGCGCTGGGTGTCCTCACCCCCGCCTTCGGGCAAATCGCCTGCGCCCCGGCTGGCGGCCTCGTCACGGCCCATCGAGGTCCGCTGAGCGCTGGCGGCGCGGGGTGTTTTTCGGCTCATGGCCAGGGCCGGTGTTCAAGCGCGCTGGAACGCATCAACGCGGCAGCGACTCGACTTCCCGGGTCCAACGCTCCAGCAGGCGCCGGCGCTCGGCGGCCTTGCCATACTTCTCGAAGTCGTACTTGATGAGCTTCACGTCGTCCAGCAAGGGAATCCGTGGGTCTGCCTTGAAGGTCTTGTTGGCGGGCACCTGCAGGCTGTTGGCTTTGGCACCAATGGCCTGACCTTCGGGCCCCATGAGCCAGTCGTAGTAGCGCTTGGCTGCGGCCATGTTGCGGCTGCCCTTGACCAGCGCGATGCCTCCAATCTCATAACTGGTCCCCTCGCAAGGCGCGATGGTCTTCACCGGGTACTTGTTGAGGCGCCACCCCTCGAAGCCGAAGATGAAGCTGATGCCCACCGCCACCTCACCCTTGGCCACGTTGGGCGCCTGCGCGGTGCCGCTGCGCGTGTAGTTGCTGATGTTCTTGTGCAGCTTCTTGAGGTAATCGAAGGCCTGGTCTTCGCCCATCATCTGCACCAGGCCGGCCAGGATGGTGTAGGCCGTGCCGCTGGAGGCCGGGTGCGAGATCTCGATGTCGCCCTTGTATTCGGGCTTGATGACGTCGGACCAGCATTTGGGCTCGGGCAGCTTCTTCTTTTTCAGCAGCTCGGTGTTCCAGCCAAACCCGATGGCCGAGGTGTAGAAGCCACCCACCATGTTCTGCGTCATGGCGTACTGGCGCACGCTCCAGCCGTGCAGGTCGTTGATGTAGGCGGGGCGATAGGGCTCCAGCAGCCCCACCTCGGCTGCCTGCAAGAACGGGTCGCCCGTGCCACCCCACCAGACATCGGTCTTGGGGTTGGCTGCTTCGGCGCGCAACTGCGCCAGGGCCTCGCCCGTGGGTTTGCGCGTCTGCAGCACCCGCACGCCAGTGGCCCGCGTGAATTCCTGCGCGGCCAGCTCGCACCAGGCCTGATCCGTGCTGCAGATGGCGTTCACCACGCCGGTTTGGGCATGTGATGAAGCAAATAGGCCCGTAGCGATCGCGGCACCTAACAAGTTTGCTATCAGTTTCATATATTCCCTCAATCGATTCCGATCACACGATGTGTTCATTCTAGAAACGCTCGCCTGGTGCCAGGTAACGCCATTGCCCCGCTGGCAACGGACCCAGCCGAACACCACCGATGCGCACGCGCTTGAGCCCGACCACCTGCAGGCCCACCCGTTCGCACATGCGACGGACCTGGCGCTTGCGCCCCTCGGTCAAGACAAAGCGCAGCTGCTCGTCGTTGATCCATTCGACCTGCGCACGCTTGAGCGCCACCCCATCCAGCGACAAGCCATGCCGCAGCAGCTGCAAGGCCAGAGGCGCCTGTGCGTCCAGCGCCGCGCGCACGCCCTCAGCCACCGGCCCCAGCGACACCCGCACCAGGTATTCCTTCTCGACCTGGCTGTCCTCACCGATCAGCTGCCGGGCCACACGCCCGTCCTGCGTCAGGACCAGCAAGCCCGTGGAGTCGATGTCCAGGCGGCCCGCAGGCGCCAGCCCGCGCAACTGCGCGGAATCGAAGCGATGAGCCGTCCGGTCGTCGCGCCAGCGGCTGGCTGCACGCACCAGCGTGGCGGCGGGCTGGTGCCCGTCCTCGGCCTGCCCACTCACATAACCCAGGGGTTTGTGCAGCAGAATCGTCACCTGCTGCTGCTGCGCCCCACGCGCCTGGGGATCCAGTTCCAGGCGTGCCTGGGCATCCACCAGTTGACCCAGCACCGCTGGCCGGCCGTCCACCAGCACCCACCCCCGGGCGATCCAATCGTCCGCCTCGCGGCGCGAACACCAGCCCAGTTCCGCGAGGCGCTTGTTCAGGCGCACACCTTGCCGCTTGTCTTGCCCGGCGCTGGCCTGAACCGGCGTGGCCGCAGGCGCCCGGGGCACGCGCCGGGGCGGGCCGATGGGTTGCGAACTCATGGCCCCCCCCAAGTGGGCCGCCGCGCGCTTTGGGCAGCGTCGGCCAGAAGCGCGTCAACGTCTGAGCCACCGTCGGGCCAGGCAACCGACCCCACGCGGATCAGCGCCTGGATGCGCTGCCCTTCGTGTTCCAGCGGTGCGGACATGTGCCGCGCCACGCGACTGGCCATGCGCTGCGCGGCTTCGGGCGAGCAGTCGGCCAGCACGATGGCAAAGCTGTTGGGGCCCAATCGGGCCACCGTGTCGGATTCGCTCAGCCGCAGCTGGGCAAACCGTTTGGCGAGCGCCACCACGACCCAGGTGAAGCCACGTTCACCGCCCCGGGTTGGCGCGCCATCGAATGCGGGTGTGTTTGGGCTCAGGCGCCTGGCGCCGTCGACGACGAGGTAGATCACGCAGCAGCCATCGCTGTCATCGTCAAGACGAGCCGTCAGAACCTGCAGCCGCTCGCGCACGGACGCGCGGTTGGGCAGATGGGTCTCGGCATCCTGGTAGGCCAGTCGCTGCAAGCGCGCCTGACGCACCGCCAGGTTCAGGCGCATGCGATCCAGGGTCTTGGCCAGCACCCCGGCGTCACCCTCGCGCTGGGTGCCTTGGGCCGGTGTGTCGAAATCGCCCGCGCCAATCCGCTCGGCCAACGCGCTGGCGTCCGACAGGGCATCCCCGATCGCAGCGCCCATGCGTTGCGCCGCCCAGGTGAGCATCGCTGCTGCGGCAACACCCGTGGCCAGAAACACCACGGCCACGGCAGCACCCGCACCCCAGCCACCGGCAAACATCCACAGCAGTGCAAGCCCCGTGAGCAGGTAGGCAACACCAAACGCGCCCCACAAGGACCACTTGAGCTGGTACGCCAGCGGCTGGCGCTGCAAAAAGCGGGTGTCCATGGCCTGGGTTCAATTCAGGGGCGCGCCGGGTGCGCGGCGATACCCGCACCTGGGCGTGCGGCATCGGCGCGGACCGCTCGGGTGGCCTCGACCCGGAACGCGCGCAACGTGTCCAGGTCCAGCACACGCACACCCCCATATTCGACGCGGATCGCGCCACGACGGCTCAGATCCGCCAGCGCCTTGTTGGTGCGCTGGCGCGACAGGCCCACGAGATAGGCCAGCTCCTGCTGGGTGATGCGCAGCAGATCACCGACGCCGGGGTAGAGAACCGGGTGGAACAAGGACGCGAGGTTGCGCGCCACCCGGGATTCCGGATGGCTGATGCGGTCGATTTCCCGGGCGGCGATGAACTGGCCCAGACGCTCGTTGAGTTGCTTCATGACAAACCGATTGAATCCGATCGAGCGGTCCAGCAGCGTGTGAAAGGTGTCAACCGGCAGCCCGGCCACCACACTGGCGCGCAGGGCTTCGATGTTGTAGCGGTAGGGCTCTCGCTTGAGCGCCGTGCCCTCGCCGAACCAGCCGCCAGGCGGCAGGCCCGTGAAGGTCATGGCCCGACCTTCGTCATTGTCGCTGCTCATCTTCAGCAGCCCCTCGATCACGCCGAACCAATAGGTGACGGGCCGCCCGACCCGGCACACGTAGTCGCCCGGCTGCGCCTCGGTCACCCGCAGCTCGGCCACGGCCAGCGCCCGATCGTCGGTGCCCAGCAGCGCGAGCCAGGGAATGCCAGCCAGCTCACGCAGCGTGGGCGAGCGCCGGCGCTGGTGCAGGCTGGATTCCGGCATTTCGGACGTGGTCATTTGCGGGTAAGCACTGATGGGACTTGCGAGCAATTGTCATCGCAACGACAACATAGCGTCAAATCGCTGCGTAGCATCGCACCCGATCGTGATCATTGCCCAACCATGAAAACAAGCTTCTTGCGCCTGCTTCTGCAACACGCCGACCAGCGTGCAGACGCACCGGCCATGCGCGAAAAGGAATTCGGCATCTGGCAGACCTTGTCCTGGCGCGACATGGCCACGATGGTTGAAGCGCTGGCGTGTGGCATGCACCAGGCCGGCCTGCAGCGCGGAGACCACCTCGTTGTGGTGGGTGCCAACCGCCCGCGCCTGTACGCGACCATGCTGGCCGCCCAGGCGCTCGGGGCGGTGCCGGTGCCGCTCTATCAGGATGCCGTTGCTGCGGAATGCGTTTTCCCGATTTCCAACGCCGAGGTGCGTTTCGCCGTGGTGGAAGATCAGGAGCAGGTTGACAAGATGCTGGAGGTGCGCACCCAGTGTCCTGCACTGACGCACATCTATTTTCACGACCCGCGCGGCCTGCGCAACTACGACGAACCGGGCCTGGCCTCGCTCGACGAGCTGGCCGCCGCCGGACGGGCCTTTGCCTCGGTGCACCCCGAGTTCTTCCGCACGGAAGCGCTCAAGGCCGAACCCGACGACGTGGCGGCCCTGTTCTTCACCTCGGGCACGACCGGGCAGCCCAAGGGTGTGGTGCACACCCATCACACGCTGATCGATCGCGCACAGGCCGGCGCCGAGTTCGACAAGCTCAGCTCCAGCGAGGAAGTGCTGGCTTATCTGCCCCCGGCCTGGATCGGGCAGAACATCTTCAGCTATGCCCAATGGCTGGTGTGTGGGTACATCGTCAACTGCCCCGAATCGGTGGCGACGGTGACGATCGATCTCAAAGAGGTCGGCCCGACGTACTACTTTGCTCCGCCGCGGGTGTTCGAAGGGCTGCTGACGAGCGTGATGATTCGCATGGAAGACGCCTCGCCCATCAAGCGCGGCCTGTTCCACAAGTTCATGAGCCTCGCGCGGCGCGTGGGGCCCGATCGTCTGGACGGCAAACCCGTGGGCGCCTGGGACCGCCTGAGCTACGCCCTGGGCAATGTGCTGGTCTATGGCCCGCTTCGCAACACCTTGGGCCTGTCGCGTGTTCGCGTGGCCTACACCGCTGGCGAGGCCATCGGGCCCGACCTGTTCACCTTTTATCGCTCCATCGGGGTCAACCTCAAGCAACTGTACGGCTCCACCGAGACGGCGGTGTTTGTCTGCCTGCAGCCCGACAACCAGGTGCGCGCGGACACCGTGGGTGTGCCCTGCCGTGACGTGGAAATCAAGCTGGACGACCGCGGCGAGATCCTGGTTCGTTCGCCGGGCCTGCTCAAGGCCTACTACAAGAACCCCCAGGCGACAGCGGAAGTCCTGAGCGCCGATGGTTGGTACCACACCAGCGACGCCGGCTTCATCGATGCGCAGGGTCACCTGAAGATCATCGACCGCGTCAAGGACGTTGGCCGCATCCGGGGCGGCGTCAACGACGGCGCGATGTTTGCGCCCAAGTACGTCGAGAACAAGCTGAAGTTCTTTCCCCACATCAAGGAGGCAGTGGCCTATGGGGACGGGCGCGAGAAGGTGTGTGTGATGCTCAACATCGATTTCGATGCAGTGGGCAACTGGGCCGAGAAGCGCAACCTGCCCTATGCGGGCTACACCGACCTGG
>CAYNWR010000098.1:0-8466 GCA_964400915.1 uncultured Burkholderiaceae bacterium | reverse complement strand
GGCACACCGGCAGCATGACCCGGCGCTCGGGCGTGCTCGACGCGATCGAGCCCGATCCGGTGGCGATGCTGCATCCCGGCGAGCTGGCGCGCCGCGGCCTCGTGCCCGGCGAGCTGATCACCATCGCCTCGCGCCGCGGCGAGGTGAGCCTGTATGCGCGCGCCGACGAGGCCACGCCCGAGGGCGCGGTGTTCGTCGCATTCTGCTGGTACGAGGCGGCGATCAATCGCCTGACCAACCCGGCGCTCGATCCCTTCGGCAAGATCCCGGAGTTCAAGTACTGCGCGGTGCGCATCGAGCGCGGTGGCCGCGAGCCGCTGCGCCTGAGCTTCGGTGCCGGGCAGGTGCTGCCGCTCAGCGCCTGAACAGCAGTTCGACGAGCCCCAGGCTGAGCATCGGGAACAGCAGCAGCAGCACCATGCGCAGCACATCCCAGGCCAGGAAGGGCAGCACACCCTTGTAGGTCTCGTTCATCGGCACGTCCTTGGCGATGCCGTTGACGACGTACACGTTCAGCCCCACCGGCGGCGCGATCAGGCCGAAGCTCACCGTCATCAGCACCAGGATGCCGAACCAGATCGCCTTGGCCTCGGGGGCCAGGCCCAGGATCGGCAACTGCATGATGGCCGGGAAGATCACCGGGATGGTCAGCAGCATCATCGACAGCTCGTCCATCACGCCGCCGAGGACGATGTACATCACCAGCACGGCGCCCACGATCACCAGCGGCGCCACCGGCAGGTGGCCCACCCAGTCGGCCACCGCCGCCGGCATCGCGGTCAGCGCCAGCGAGGCGTTGATCATGTCGGCGCCGAGGAAGATCATGAACACCATCGCGCTCGTCTCGGCGGTGCCGACGAAGCTGCGCTTGATGCCCTCGAGGCCGAGTTCGCGCTTGGCCAGGCCCGCGACGAAGGTGCCGATCGCGCCCACCGCGGCGCCTTCGGTCGGCGAGAACAGGCCGCCGTAGATGCCGCCGAAGACGACCAGGAAGATCAGCACGATGGGCCAGATGGCGGCCAGCGCGCGCCAGCGTTGCGCCATCGGCAATGGCTCGCTGGGCGGCGCGAGGTCGGGCTTGCGCCGGGCCACCAGCCCGACCACCAGCAGGTAGCCCCCCATCGCGATCAGCCCCGGCACCATCGCGGCGGCGAACAGCTTGGCGATGTTCTGCTCGGTCAGGATGCCGTAGACCACCAGCGGCACCGAGGGCGGGATCAGGATGCCCAGCGTGCCGCTGGCGGCCAGCGTCGCGGTCGACAGGCGTCCGTGGTAGCCGTGCGCGCGCATCTCCGGGTAGGCCACCTGCGTGATCGTCGCCGAGGTCGCCACCGACGAGCCGCACACCGCGCCGAAGGCACCGGCGGCCAGCACCGAGGCCATCGCCAGCCCGCCGCGGATATGGCCGACGAAGGCCGCCGCGGCCTGGAACAGCGCGCGCGACAGCCCGCCCTGCGTGGCGAACTGGCCCATCAGCAGGAACAGCGGGATCACCGACAGGTCGTAGACCGTCAGCCGCGCCACCGCGCTGCCCTTGAGCTGGTTGAGCAGCGCCGTGTCGTTGGTCATCGCCCAGTAGCCGAGCGCGCCAGGCACGAACATCGCCGCGGCGATCGGCACGCGCAGCGCCATCAGCAGCAGCATGCCGCCGAACATGGACAGGCCGACCGCGGTGGGCGTCACGGTGCGCTGCCGTCCAGCGTGTGCATCGGGGTGTCGGCGAAGTGCATCGCCGCCTGCACGAACGCGACCAGCGCTGCCAGCGCCAGGCCCGGCGCAAGCGACGCGTAGACCCACCACATCGGCAGGCCGAGGATCATCGAGGTCTCGGTCGCATCGCGCACCGAGATCGCGCCCACGCTGGTGCGCCAGGCCAGCAGCGCGCACATCGCGCCGATGAGCACGGCGCCGATGCCGTCGAGCACGCGGATACGGCGCGGCGCCAGCTTCTGGGTGAAGAAGTCGACGATGATGTTCGCGTGGTGGAGCTGGCACCAGGGCAGCGAAAGCGAGATCGCCAGCGCGATCGCGAACTGCGTCAGCTCGACGTCGCCCTGGATCGGCCGCGTGGTCAGCGCGCGCAGCGTGATGCTGGTGACCACCATCAACGCGGCACCGAGTGCGGTCGCCGCACCGGCGATCGCGAAGGTGGACGCCACGCGTCGCAGCAGGCTCAACATCGCAGACTCCCCCTCCTGAAAGAGCACGCGGCGCCGGCCGGTGGCGGGCGCCGCGCTGACCGCCGCGTCAGCTCACTTCTTGTACTTGACCAGCAACTCGCGCGCCTCGGCCAGCAGCGCCTTGCCGTTGAGGCCGCGCTTGTCCATGTCGGCCACCCAGTCGTCGTACATCGGCGCGCTGGCCTTGACCCAGTTGTCGAGCTCGGCCGGCGGCACCATGTAGAAGGTATTGCCGCGCTCCTGCGCCGCCTTGCGGCCGGCGGCCTGGCTGCCGTCCCAGATCTTGCCGATCTGCTGCGACAGGGCTGGGCCGCTGTTGTCGTCGATCACCTTCTTCAGGTCGGCCGGCAGGCTGTCGTACTTGGCCTGGTTCATCGCGAACACGAACACCGCGCTGTACAGCGCCGGGCGCGAGGGATCGGTCTCGCTGTGGAACTTGACCATCTCCTGCAGCTTGAGCGAAGGCATCACCTCCCAGGGCAGCAGGAAGCCGTCGATCGTGCCCTTGCCCACCGCATCGGGAATCGCCGGCAGCGGCATGCCCACCGGCGAGGCGCCCAGCGCGGCGAGCAGCTTGTTGGTCTGCCGCGTGGGCGCGCGCATCTTCAGTCCCTTGAAGTCCGCCATGGTCTTGACCGGCTTGTCCTTGGTGTGCACGTAGCCCTCGTCGTGCACCCAGGTGGCGAGGATCTTGGTGCCAGGGAATTCGCCCTTGGCGTTCTTGTTCAGGTAGTCCCAAGCCGCGCGCGCGCCGACCTCGGCCGAGTTGGTCATGAAGGGCAGTTCGAAGACTTCCATCATCGGGAAGCGCCCCGCGGTGTAGCCGGGCAGCGTGATGACGACGTCGTCGACGCCGTCCTTGACGCGGTCCACCAGTTGAGGCGGCGTGCCGCCGCCGCTCATCGCGGGCAGGATCTGGCACTTCAGCTTGTTGCTGGACTCCTTGGCGATCTTGTCGCACCAGGGTCCGATCACGTTGACCGAGGCCATCGCCTGCGGGTTCCAGATGTGGTGGAACTTGAGCGTGACCTCCTGGGCCAACGCAGGCAGCGCAAAGGCAGCGGCGACGAGCGTGAGGGCAAGGCGTTTCATCGGGGCGTCTCCTGGGTCGGTGAGGGGTTGATCAGCGCCACACTTCAGCGGCCGTCTCCACGACGAGCCTCAGCTTGTTGCGTTGTGCTTCAACGGCGATGTTATTGCCGTGGACCGTACTGGAAAACCCGCACTGCGGGCTCAGGCACAGTTGGTCGAGCGGCGCGTACTTCGACGCTTCGTCGATGCGCCGCTTCAGATCGTCCTTGCTCTCCATCTGGCCGAACTTCGTCGTCACCAGCCCCAGCACCACGGTCTTGCCGGGCTTGAGGAAGCGCAGCGGCCGGAAGTCGCCCGAACGGTCGTCGTCGTATTCCATGAAGTAGGCGTCGAGGTTCATCTCGGACAGCAGCGCCTCGGCGACGGGTTCGTAGTTGCCGCTGGCGGCGTGCGTGCTCTTGAAGTTGCCCCGGCACAGGTGCATCGCCAGCACCATGCCTGGCGGCTTCCTGGCCACCACCTTGTTGATGAACCCGGCGTAGCGGTGCGGCAGCTCGTTCGGGTCGTCGCCGCGCTGGCGGGCCGCCTCGCGCATCTTCTCGTCGCACAGGTAGGCCATGTTGGTGTCGTCCATCTGCACATAGGTGCAGCCGGCGGCGGACAGCGAGCGCAATTCGTCACCATAGGCCTTGGCCACGTCGTCGTAGAAGGCCGGATCGAGTTCGGGGTAGGCGGTCTTGCTGATGCCCGCGCGCCCGCCGCGAAAGTGCAGCATGGTGGGCGAAGGGATGGTGACCTTGGGGGTGCTGCCCGCAGCGATCTGTGACTTCAGGAAATTGAAATCGGCCAGCTGAATCTGTTTGGCGTGGGTGACCTTGTCCACCACCTTCATCACCGGCGGCGCAAGCTCTTCAGACCCGTCCGGGCGCTTGATGGTGACGGGGATGCCCACCTCGACACCACCGAGTTGCTCCAGGAAGTCGGTGTGGAAATAGGTGCGGCGGAACTCGCCGTCCGTGATGCTCTTGAGGCCCACGCTTTCCTGGAACTTGACGATCTCGGTGATGGCCCGGTCTTCGACCAGGCGCAACTGTTCGGGGCTGATTTCGCCTTTGGCCTTGCGCTCGCGGGCTTCGAGCAGATAGGCCGGGCGCAGAAAACTGCCCACATGGTCGTAGCGGGCGGGAAGGTGGTCCATGGCTGAGGTTCTCCTGTGAGCTGGATGTGCGATGCGCGCATGTTAGTTCAGTCATGTGGGCCTGCATTGAATACATCAAACCCAAAAAATGAGCCAAAAATGCCCATCCTGAAGCAAATGCCAACATGAATGTATACAATAGGTATTCATGGATGCTCAGAAAACACCTACTTTTCCGCTGAATGCCTGGTACGCGGCCGCCTGGGATGTCGAAGTGGCGCGGCAGTTGCTGCCACGCACCATCTGCAAGCAGCCCATGGTCCTGTACCGCTCGCTCGCTGGCCAGGTGGTTGCCCTGGAGGACGCCTGCTGGCACCGGCTGTTGCCGTTGTCGATGGGGCACCTGGAAGGCGACGAGGTCCGCTGTGGCTATCACGGGCTGGTCTTCGACGCCGCCGGGCGTTGCGTGCACATGCCCAGCCAGGAGACGCTCAACCCGGCCGCGTGTGTGCGTTCCTTTCCCGCGGTCGAGCGCCATCGTTTTGTCTGGGTCTGGCCGGGCGACCCGTTGCTGGCCGACGAGAGCCTGATTCCCGATCTGCATTGGAATCACGACCCGCAGTGGGCCGGTGACGGCAAGCTGATTCCTGTGCGCTGCGACTACCGGCTGGTGATCGACAACCTGATGGACCTGACCCACGAGACCTTTGTGCATGGTTCATCGATTGGGCAACGCGCGGTGGCTGAAGCGCCGTTCCTGGCCACCCATGGCGAGCGTTCGGCGACGGTGACGCGGTACATGGGCAACATCGAGGCTCCACCGTTCTGGGCTGGCCAGATCCGGCGCGCACTGGGCTATGAAGGCCCGGTCGACCGTTGGCAGATCATTCGCTTCGAGGCACCTTGCACGGTGACGATCGACGTGGGTGTTGCCGAGGCAGGGACTGGGGCCGTGCCGGCCTGGGGCAACCAGGGCGATGCCAGCCAAAGCCGCCGCCACCGGGGGGTCAACGGTTTTGTGCTCAACACCATCACCCCGGAGACCGACAGCTCCTGCCTGTATTTCTGGGCCTTTGCGCGCAACTACTGCCTTGAGGAGCAGAGCCTGACGCACCAGTTGCGCGAAGGTGTGTCGGGGATCTTCCGCGAAGACGAGGCGGTGCTGGAGGCGCAGCAGCGGGCGATCGACGCCCACCCTGGGCATCGCTTCTACAACCTCAACATCGACGCCGGTTCGATGTGGGCGCGCCGCGCGATCGACGAGATGGTGCGGCGCGAATCGGGTGGCTCCAACGCCCCGCCCCGCAAGATCGTGGCGATCCAGGCGGCAGCATGAACGCTACAAGAACAATAGCTGGTGGTGCAATGGGCACGCTCGCAGACGGCCCCATTCCCATCCATTCCACAGAAAACGCCCAGGTGCGTGCCCTCTTGCGCCTGCGCGAAATGATTCTGTCGGGTGACCTACCCGGCGGCGCACGCATCGCCGAGTTGGCCATCGTCGAGCGCGTGGGCGTCTCGCGCACACCGATTCGGGCCGCGCTGATGCGTCTCGAGCAGGAAGGCCTGATCGAAGCCCTGCCGCACGGTGGCTATGCGGTGCGCACCTTCAGCGAGCGCGACATCGCCGAGGCCATCGAATTGCGCGGGTGCATGGAAGGCCTGACCGCCCGCCTGGCCGCTGAACGTGGGGCCGCGCCCGTGCTGCTGACCGAAGGGCGCGAGCTGCTCGCGCGCATCGACGAGATCCTGTCCGCGCCGACGCTCAGCGACGAATCCTTTACGGAATATGTCCGCCAGAACGCGCGGTTTCATGGGCTGCTGGGCGAGCTTGCGGCCAGCGCCTTTTTGGCGCGTGAACTCGAGCGTGTGGCGTCCTTGCCCTTTGCGTCGCCATCGGCCTTCGTGATTGCGCAGGCGCATTCACCGCAGGCGCGCGACATGCTCATCGTTGCGCAGGATCAGCACCGGCAGGTGCTCGAAGCCATCGAGCGGCGCGAGGGCGCGCGGGCCGAAGCCCTGATGCGCGAGCACTCGCGATTGGCGCAGCGCAACCTGCGTGAGGTGGTGCGCAGCCACGATCTGGACCAGATGCCCGGCGTGCGCCTGATCCGCCGCAGCGGTCCGGGGGCGAATCCATGAATCACAGCGCAACCCGGATGCGCTTGCGCATCGAACGCCTGCGCGATCTGACGCCAACGGTTCGTGAGTTCGAATTGACACCGGTGGGCCCGAGCCCCCGGGCTGTGACCTGGGGCCCTGGCGGCCACCTGCGCGTGTTCGTGCCCCGCGCTGCCGACGCGCCAAGCGCCGAGCCGCTGCAGCGCCACTATTCGCTGGTGGGGTGCGGGCCGTCGCCGCTGGTTCGCATCGCCGTGAAGCGCATGGACGGTGGTGCCGGCGGTTCGCTGGCCATGTGGTCGCTGCGGGTGGGCGATACGCTGGACGCAGAAGGGCCGATCCATCACTTTCAGCTCGATTGGCGGGCCCAGGAGGTGTTGCTGGTGGCTGGTGGCATCGGCGTGACACCGCTGGTGGGCATGGCACAAAGCCTGGCGCAGCGCGGGGCCGATGTGCGCATGTGGTACGGCGTGCGCAGCACCGACGAAGGTGCCTACGCCGACGATCTGCGCGCCGCGCTGGGCGAGCGCCTGCAGATCCAGGTGGGCGGGGTGCCCGACCTGGACACCTTGCTGTGTGGCTTGGGCGCCGCGGCGCAGGTCTACGTTTGTGGGCCAGCCGGTTTGTTGGCAGCGGCCCGCCTGGCCTGGTGCCGGGCCGGACGTCCGGCCCATCTGCTGCGTTTCGAATCGTTCGGTGCAGCGGTCGCGGCCGGGCAGAAGTCCTTCGTGGCACACGTGCCGCGTCATGGGCTGAGTCTGCAGGTGCCCGGGCAATCCACCTTGCTCGGAGCGCTGGAAAACGCGGGTATCGAAGTGCTGTCCGATTGCCGTCGCGGTGAATGTGGTCTGTGCGCGATGGATGTGCTGTCGGTCAAGGGTGTCGTCGAGCATCGCGACGTCTTCCTCACCGATCAGGAAAAGGCCGACAACCGCCGCATCTGCGTCTGCGTGTCGCGCGTCGACGGCGAAATCTCGTTGGACACCGCCTGGCGCGAATCCACGCCGCAGCGCGTCAGGGCCTGATCGCCGCCGGCACCCACAAGTCGTTAGACTTCGCGCTGGTCCGTGGGCTCGCGCGTCGTGTTCGATGGCTGGCCGCGCGAAGACCAAGGAATTCCAATAAAGGAGATCTCATGAACAAGCGCTCACTCATACGCGCCGCGGCTCTTGCGGTCGTGGCCTCGGCCGCCGGTCCTGTCCTGGCCCAGGACACCAACCGGTTCAAGGTCGGCCTGATCCTGCCGATGACGGGCCCCTTTGCCTCGACCGGCAAGCAGATCGAGGCCGCCGTGAAGCTGTTCATGGAGCACAACGGCAGCACGGTGGCCGGCAAGAAGGTCGAGATCATCCTCAAGGACGACACCAGTGCACCGGACGTCACGCGGCGCATCGCCAACGAGCTGGTCGTCAACGACAAGGTGCAGGTGCTGGCTGGCTTCGGCCTGACCCCCTTGGCGCTGGCCACGGCACCCATCGCCACGCAGAGCAAGACGCCCCTGGTGGTGATGGCCGCAGCCACGTCAAGCATCACCGAGGCCTCGCCCTTCATCGTGCGCACCAGTTTCACGCTGCCGCAGGCGGCGGTGGCCATCGCAGACTGGGCGCCCAAGAACGGCATCAAGACGGCTGTCTCCCTGGTCACCGATTTCGGGCCCGGAGTGGATGCCGAGAAGTTCTTCAATGACCGCTTCCTCTTCAACGGTGGCAAGGTGCTGGACAAGCTGCGGGTGCCGCTGCGCAACCCCGATTTCGCGCCCTTCCTGCAGAAGGTCCGCGACGCCAAGCCCGATGCGGTCTATGTGTTTGTTCCCTCCGGGGCCGGCGCCGCGGTGATGAAGCAGTTTGCCGAGCGTGGTCTGGACAAGGCGGGCATCAAGCTCATCGGCACGGGCGACGTGACGGATGACGACATCCTCAACAGCATGGGCGACGTGGCGCTGGGCGTGGTCACGTCGCACCACTACTCGGCCTCGCACAACTCGCCGCTGAACAA
>CAYNWR010000097.1:0-8484 GCA_964400915.1 uncultured Burkholderiaceae bacterium | reverse complement strand
TGGGGGCAGGAACCCCAGTGCATCCTGACCATGCCTCTGCTTGAGGGGACCGATGGCGTCGAGAAGATGTCCAAATCCAAGAACAACTACATCGGAATCGCTGAAGACGCCAACACGATGTTTGCCAAGGTGCTTTCGATCAGTGACGAGTTGATGTGGCGCTGGTACACCTTGCTGTCGTTTCGCAGCGAGGCGGACATTGCAGCGCTGCGCAAGGAGATCGACCAAGGGCGCAATCCCAAGGATGCGAAGGTCGGACTCGCTAAGGAAATCACCAGCCGATTTCACAGCCCCGCCATGGCGGCGGCAGCAGAGCGGGATTTTGTTCTGCGCAGCCAGGGCGGTATTCCCGACCAGATTCCCGAAATGCGTTTGCCAGGCCCGTCTTGGGGCATTGGCGCTTTGTTGAAGGCAGCGGGGCTCGCGCCATCGACCAGTGAAGCCAATCGCCTGATCGACGGGGGCGGTGTTCGACTGGATTCGGTGCTTGTCTCCGACAAGGCGCTGAAGCTGGGAGCTGGTACCGTCGTGCTTCAGGTTGGCAAACGGCGTTTCGCCAGGATCACGATCGCTTGAGCGTGGGGCATTCCACGGTACGACCAGCCACAAAATGAACGAGCGCGGTGCCAAGGGAGTGGGTCCCACTCCCGAGCTTCTGCTGAAAATTTCGATCGCCGTCGCCATCCTCACGATCGGTCTCAAGACCCTCGCTTGGGCCACGACCCATTCGGTCGGCTTGCTGGCCGACGCCCTGGAGTCCTTCGTGAACCTGGCTGGTGCCATTTTCGCCTTGTGGATGGTGACCGTGGCGCGCCGTCCTGCGGACGCCGACCATCCCTATGGGCACCACAAGGCGGAATATTTTTCTTCGGGCTTCGAGGGCATGCTGATTGTCGGCGCAGGCATCGGCATTGTCTGGGCTTGTCTCAATCGATTGCTCGATCCACAGCCTTTGCACGATCTGGGCTGGGGTCTGGTCTTGGCCTTGGTGTCGTCGGCGCTCAATGCGGCCCTGGCATGGTCGATGTTTCGCGTTGCACGGCAACACCGCTCGGTGGCACTCGAGGCCGACGCCACGCACCTGGTGACGGACGTCTGGACGTCTGTGGGTGTCGTGGTGGGTATTGGTGTCGTGGTGATTACGGGATGGGCATGGATGGATCCCCTGGTCGGGCTTGCTGTTGCTGCCAATATCCTGCGCGAGGGAGTCCGCTTGATGCACCAATCCACCCAAGGCCTGATGGACGAAGCCGTGGAGCCGGAAACACTTGCGCGCATCGATGCAACCCTGGATGGATTTCGACATGCCGCCATTCGGTTTGACCACGTGGCAACGCGAAAGGCCGGTCAACGGCAGTTTGTCGATCTGCACATGCACATGCCCGGTGCCTGGTCACTGCAACGTGCAGCCGCGCTTCGCACGAGCGTCGAGCAGGCATTGATGAGCGCGGTCCCGGGCTTGCGTGCAACGATTCAACTCTTGCCGATGGATGTCGAGGCGCATTTCGACGACCCCCGGGATCTGATCTGATGCAGGCGCTGATTCAGCGTGTCCTGGAGGCGTCGGTGGAGATTGAGGGCCGCGAGGTCGGCGCCATTGGACCGGGCCTGCTCGTCTTGGTTTGCGCCCAGCCAGAAGACACCGTTGACACCGTCGAGCGCCTGCTTGCGAAGATCCTCAAGCTGCGGGTGTTCTCCGACGCCGACGGGAAGATGAACTTGAGCCTGCAGGATATTGACGGCGGCTTGTTGCTTGTCAGCCAGTTCACACTGGTTGCCGATTTGTCCCGAGGCAATCGGCCGAGCTTTGCCGGTGCCGCAGCCCCGGACCACGCACGGGCGCTCTACGAACGAATGGTGGCCAGGGCCAGTGAACTGCATCGACCGGTGGCCTCAGGCGTGTTTGCTGCCGACATGAAGGTGCGGCTGGTCAATGACGGGCCAGTCACGATTCCGCTGAAGATGTAGTGGCGCTGATTTCGCGAACCCGCCTGGCAATGTGGTGCAAGGCTTCCTGGACCTGATCGACGAGGATCAGGCACAGGTCTCCCGTTTCAAGGCGCTCAAGTGCCAGATCGATCGCGACGAACTCTCCGCGAATCTCGTCAATACGAGACGTGCGGCTAGCGCCCTTGAGACCCTCGCGAAGCAGGGCAATGACCTCGCCGTCCGCGCGTCCGCGCTGCGCAGCGTCCTGATAGAGGATGACCTCGTCGAACGCCGCTCCCAGCACAACGGTCTGGTCGCGCAGGTCCTGATCGCGCCGGTCGCCGGCACCACTGATCACAACGATTCGGCGGCGCGCGGGAAGATTGTCCACGGCTGCCACCAGCGCCTTCATGGCGTCCGTGTTGTGCCCATAGTCGGCAATGACCGTCGCGCCGCGATGGACGATGAGGTTGAAACGACCTGGGGCGTTGTCCTCGTCGTTGACGAATGTGGCCAGGCCTCTGCGAATGGCTTCCCAATCGATACCCGCACCCCAGGCGGCCCCGATGGCTGCCATCGCATTTTCAACCTGAAATCCGATGGCGCCCGACAGGGTGACCGGCACGTCACGCAAGGCGATGCGCTCGCGCCAGGTGCCTTGTGTGATGACGATGGCATCGCCATCGCGATAAATCGTTCGTTTGCCCTGGGCACGATGTGCGGCGACTAGCGGGTGGTGGCGATCGGCAGAAAAGAAAATGATGTTGCCCGGACAGGCGCTCGCCATCTCCGACACCATGGCGTCCTGCGCATTGAGAACGGCATAACCCTTGGCCGACACGTTCTGGACCACGACACGCTTGACGGCGGCCAGATCGGCGAGGGTCTCGATGTGGTTCATCCCCAGGTGGTCGCCTTCACCCAGGTTGGTGACAACCGCCACTTGACAGCGGTCAAACCCGAGACCTTCGCGCAAGATGCCGCCTCGAGCGGTTTCGAAGACGGCTGCATCGACTTCCGGATGCATCAGCACATTGCGCGCGCTTTTGGGACCGCTGCAGTCGCCGTGGTCGGTTTGCCGCCCATTGACAAACACGCCATCGGTGTTGGTCATCCCGACGCGCAGGCCGCTGGCGCCCATCATGTGAGCGATCAATCGAACGGTGGTGGTTTTTCCGTTGGTGCCTGTGACCGACACCACCGGGATGCGTCCATCATCACCGGCAGCGTACAGATTCGCGGCGATTGCTTCCCCGACGGGCCGCCCCTTGCCGAACGATGGCGACAGGTGCATGCGCAGGCCCGGTGCCGCGTTGACTTCGACGATGCCTCCTGACTGTTCTTCCAGAGGCCTGAGCACGCTTTCGCAAACCACATCGACGCCACAGACATGCAAGCCAACGGTCTGGGCAGCCGCCACGGCACGTGCGGCCACCTCGGGGTGAACGTCATCCGTGACATCGGTTGCTGTTCCGCCCGTGGACAGATTGGCGTTGTTGCGCAGCACCACACGCCGGCCTTTCTCCGGCACGTCACCCATTTGCAGGCCCTGGATGGCAAGACGGGCATGTGTGATGTCATCGATGCGAATGCGTGTCAACGATGTGGCGTGACCGGTTCCGCGGCGCGGATCGGCGTTGACCAGTTCGACCAGTTGGGCCACGGTGTGCAGACCATCGCCTATCACCATCGGCGGGTCTCGGCGCGAAGCCGCCACCAGCCGGTCGGCCACCACCAGCAGTCGATAGTCGTTGCCCGGCAAGAACCGCTCGACCATGACCGTTCCGATTTCCGCGGCCGCCTGAAACGCGATGTCGAAGTGATCGCGTGTCTGGATATTGACCGTGACCCCTTTGCCTTGGTTGCCGTCCTGGGGCTTGACCACCACCGGCAGTCCCAGACCAAGGGCGACGCGCCAACCCTCGTCGGCCGACGCGACCGGCTGACCAAAGGGCACGGGCACGCCCGCGGCGCGCAACAGCGTCTTGGTCAGGTCCTTGTCCTGGGCGATCGACTCGGCAACAGCGCTGGTCGCGTCGACCTCGGCCGCCTGGATGCGACGTTGTTTGGAACCCCAGCCGAACTGGACCAGACTGCCTTGGGTGAGACGCCGGAACGGAATCCCGCGAGCAAGGGCCGCATCCACGATCGACGCCGTGCTGGGGCCCAAGCGAATGTCTTCATCGAGGGCGTGCAGGCGTTCGATGGCCGTGCGCACGTCAAACGCCCGCTTGGACAATGTGGCTTCGACAAGTTCGATCGCCGTGGCGGCGGCCTGGCGCCCCACGTCTTCCTCGGTGTATTCGACGACGACCTGGGCCACGCCTGTTTCGGTGGTGGGGGTGGTGCGGCTGAAAGTCACCGGGCAGCCCGCTTGTGACTGCAGGCCCAAGGTGCAGGCTTCCAGCACATGCGCCAGCGACACATGACCTTTGTGGCCGAGAGGGCGAAGCGCCCCAAGACCCGGAAACGATGCGCGGACCCGCGCTTCAAATCCATCGATGGCATCGATCGACAGTTCGTGCTGGTCGCATCGGACGGTGAGCTCGATCGCGGTGTGGCGCGACCAGATGTTGGGTCCACGCAGCGCGCGGATTTGCTGGACTTCCATGATGGGCCTTCTGGATTCAGGCGCTGGGGGCGCTTGCTACAACACGGGGCAGGACGGCAACGGCCAGTTCCGTTCCCGAGAAGGTTCGGATGCCCGCAGCAATGAGGTCGGGGCTGACGTCCATGGCCCATGCCACCGCGATGGCCGCCAGAACAGCCAGGTTCTGCTCGCGCGAACGATCGCCAGCCCAAAGGGCCTTGAGCCCGACCTGCGCAAGTGCGGCCTCGTTGGCACCGCGGGCTAGCCAGACGGCGCCCGCATGGGTGTAGACGCAGCGACCACCCGACGCCCGATGGGTCTGCAGCGCTGACAAGGTGGCATCGTCGCTATAGAGAATCACCTCGCCATCGCACAACGTGGCCAGGGCAAGCACGTTTTCGTCCGTCGCGTTCAGGACGGCCGCACCGGAGGGCAAGACCACATCGACCTGGGTGCGAAGCACCTTGTAGAGGTGTTCCGCCTCGTGGATGTCGTGGTGCCCGAGTTCCGCGTAGCCTTGAAAGTCCGTGACAACGCCCACCGCACAGCGGTCATAGGCAAGCCCATCCTCCAGGATGGTTCGCGCGGAGTTCTCGACCACGACGGCCGACACGCTTCGATTCATCAAAAGCCGGTGGCCATGGCCCCATGTGGCGCAGGGGCCCGGTTCTGCGCAGCGCTGATTGATGAACAAGCCTGCTCCGCAGGCCAATCCGACCTGGTGTCCGCACAACTGCAGCAGCCAGGCCGCGACACGCGCCAACAGCGCATTGGCCTGTGTTCCGGCGATGCCGACGATGGGGATTCGACCGGATTCGTCTTCCGCGAACAGGTGATCGACGATCGCGCGACCCACTGGCCGCGGGGTGCCGACCTCGGGCTTGAGGTGCATGAGCAAGCCAGGTCCCGCGTTGACTTCGACGATCGCACCGCCTTGTGCCTGCAAGGGCCTGCTGATGTCCTGTGCAACCAGATCGATGCCGGCGATATCCAGGCCCACCACCTTGGCAGCGAGGCCCACTGCATGCGCGACTTCCGGATGGACCTCGTCGGTGCAATCGACCGACAAATTGCCGTTGCGTTGGATGAGCACCGCCCGCCCGGCTTCTGGAACCGCATCCACATCGAGTTGCTGCCGCTTGAGCTCAAGCTGGACTGCCTCGTCCTTGTCGACTTCGACAGGGCCCAATGGAAAGGTCTCGTCCAATCCACGCCGGGGGTCTGAATTGATCTGTTGTTCGATCAATTGCCTGATCGATGAAACGCCATCTCCCACCACGGACGCGGTTTCACCCCGCGCTGCGGCCACCAGCTTGCCTGCGACGACCAGCAGGCGATGCTCGTGACCCGGGATGAAGCGCTCCACAAGCACCTCTGAACCGTGCAGGGCTGCCACGTCGAAAGCCGCTTCGATGTCAACGCGCGAGCGCAGATCCAGGGAAACGCCACGCGAATGGTTGCCATCGCTGGGTTTGACCGCCACTGGCAAGCCCAGATCCTGCGCGATCTCCCAGGCGTGGGCTGCGTTGTGCGCCACCGCGCCTTCCGGGACGGGAACACCACAACTGCGCAGCAGCGATTTGGTGAGATCCTTGTCGCGCGCGATCCCTTCAGCGATCGCGCTGGTGCGTTCGGTTTCTGCGGTCCAGATGCGGCGCTGGCGATTGCCATAGCCCAGTTGCACCAGATTGCCGTCGTTGAGCCGGATGTGGGGAATGCGCCGATCGGTGGCCGCCGCCACGATGCAGGCGGTGCTGGGGCCCAGGTAGCTTCCGTCCACCGTTTCCCGGATGCGGTCGACCGTGGCAGCCACGTCAAAAGCCTGTTCGCGCAGGCAGGCCATCAAGAGCGCATGCCCTTCTTTCAGCGCGGAGCGGGCGACGCGCTCGTCGCGAGCCCGGAACACCATGCGGTAGACACCACGGCGTGATGTGCTGCGCGTCTGACCGAACCCGGTGGGCAAACCACCCAGGTTCAGCAGTTCGATGACGATGTGCTCCAGCACGTGGCCTGCCCAGGTGCCCTCGCGCAGTCGTTCGATGAACCCGCCGCGTTCGCCGACACCACAATGATGCTCCTCAAGCGCAGGCAGCCACCCCAGCAGGCGTTCATTGAAACCAGGAATCAGGTGCGACGGCCAGTCCTCGTAAGGGCCCAGATCAAGCCAGACCTCCAGGACCGGCCGATAGGTCCAGATGTTCGGGCCGCGCAGGTAGGTGACGCGAAGAATCTCGATGTTCGCCGTGGAGTCCATGGACACAAGGGGGAGGCCCGCAGGGGGATGCTGATCGAATACAGGATTGTGCGCCATGGCCGCGGCACTCATGGACGCCCCCCCCGAACCGAGCAGGGGTCAGTCCAAGGGAATGCTGTGCGAGAGAATCGGGCTCTCAAGTCTGCTTTGGTGAATCTGAAACCGTAGGTGTTCTGCATGCAAGTGACCGTCCCGAGCGTATCGACCCCTGCCGACCGGTTGCCGGGGCTTGCAGATGCGCTCGCACCCTCGGAAAACGTTCAGGCCACTCTGCAGGTTGACCTCGACGATGCGCTGCGATTTGCGTCGGGTTGGCTGGCTTTCACGCCAAAGCGCCTGCTCTGGTCCCTTCGGGGTGGCGGGGTCGAGTCACTCGAGCTGCATGCAGAACTGACGTTGCTGCCCAGCGAGCAGGCAGGCATCGGCAGCCTCGAACTAGTGGATCGCCACCAACGCCTGGTGCTGTGGCGCCACACCACCCTCATCAGTGCCTCGGCCCAACAGTTTGTTGCGTCTTTCGCGCGCCAGTTGCGGCAAATCGGTCAGCCGCTGGGGGCATCGACCATCGGGGACGCGTCGGCTTGCCCCTCGTGCGGGGCGCCCTTGCCAGCCGATTCGGACAATTGCCCGGTCTGCGATCGGGAGTTGCACACGCCGCCTTCCACCTGGGTGCTGCTGCGGCTGTGGCGGTTTGCCCATCCTTACCGAGGCCAGTTGTTGGCGGGTTTTCTGTTGACGCTGGGGTCGACCGCAGCAACGATGATTCCGCCCTACCTGACGATCCCGTTGATGGACGAGGTCCTGATCCCGTTCCAGAACGGCAAGCACATCGAGCCCTCGGTGGTGCTGCTTTACCTTGGAGGCCTGTTGCTGGCCGCCATCGTGGCCTGGGGCATGAACTGGCTGCGGACCTATTTGCTGGCGCTGGTGTCCGAGCGGATCGGCGCCGACCTGCGCACGGCGACGTTTGAACACCTCCTTCACCTGTCGCTGGACTATTTCGGGGGCAAACGCACCGGCGATTTGATGGCGCGCATCGGTTCTGAAACCGATCGCATCTGCGTGTTCCTTTCCCTTCACGCCCTCGATTTCGCCACCGATGTCCTCATGATCCTCATGACGGCGGTGATCCTGTTCTCGATCAACCCGGCCCTGGCGCTGGTGACCCTGTTGCCGCTGCCCATCATCGCGTGGCTGATCCATCTGGTGCGCGATCGGCTGCGCACGGGCTTCGAGCGCATCGGCCGGGTCTGGTCCGAAGTGACCAACGTCCTGGCCGACACCATCCCGGGCATTCGCGTGGTCAAGGCCTTTGCCCAGGAATCGCGTGAGGCGCAGCGCTTTCGTCAGGCCAACCAGCACAACCTGCAGGTCAACGATCGCGTCAACCGCATCTGGTCCCTGTTCTCGCCAGCGGTCACCCTGTTGACCGAAGTCGGCCTGCTGATTGTGTGGGCCTACGGCATCTGGCTCGTCAGCCGAAGCGAGATCACCGTGGGCGTGCTCACCGCTTTCATCGCTTACATCGGCCGTTTCTATGGCCGCTTGGATTCCATGAGCCGTATCGTGTCGTTCACCCAGAACGCGGCCGTCGGCGCCAAGCGCATCTTCGACATCCTCGACCACGTCTCCAACGTGCCCGACACCGACACGCCCATCGCGTTGACCGACGTTCGCGGTGAAATCGAGTTGTCGCGCCTGGCCTTTCGCT
>CAYNWR010000096.1:0-8518 GCA_964400915.1 uncultured Burkholderiaceae bacterium | reverse complement strand
TCCTCCATCCGCTGCCCGCGCTGCGGCGGCTCCGGCCACATCCGCGACACCGAAAGCTCGGCGCTGCAGATCCTGCGCATCATCCAGGAGGAGTCGATGAAGGACAACACGGCCGCCGTGCACTGCCAGGTGCCCGTTGAGGTCGCGTCCTTTTTGCTCAACGAAAAGCGCAACGAGATCACCAAGATCGAGTTCAAGCAGCGCATCAGCGTGCTGCTGGTGCCCAACAAGTCGCTGGACACCCCCAACTACAAGCTCGAACGTCTCAAGCACGACGACCCCCGCTTGGACAACATCGATGCGAGCTACAAGCTCGCGGACGAAATCGAAGACCCGACCAGCGTCACACGACGGGTGCACGAGCCCACCAACAAGCAGACGCCGGTCATCAAGGGGGTGCTTCCCGACATGCCGGCCCCTGTCGTCACACCGGCACCCAAGGAACCGCCGGCGCCGCCCGCGCCCGCGACTCCAGCGGCTGCGCCGGCACCGGAAACGCCAATGCCCGCCCATGCAAAGACGCCCGGCTTCATGGCTTGGCTGCGCAGCCTGTTTGCACCTGCGCCCGCCCAGTCCCCGACCACCGGCTTGTCGGGCGAACCACCGCGTGCACCGTCGCAGCGTGAGACGAACGGCGAAGGTGGCGATACCCAGCGAGGGGGTGGCGGTGGACGATCCCGGCAGGGCGGTGAGCGCCGACCCGAGGGGCGCGGAGAAGGACGCGGTGATGGCCCACGATCGGGTGGCAACCGCGGCCGACGCGGGAATGGCGATCGCCGGCCCAACGCCGAAGGGCGCAGCGAAGAATCGCGCACGGGCGACGCCGGAGCGGGCGCTGGCCCGACACCGCGTGGCGACGGCCAGCGGTCGGGGCGCGGCCCCCGAAACGATCGCCAAGGACAGCGTCCTGCCGGCTTGCCGGATGCTGCCCAAGTTGATGCCACTGCACAAGGCCTGGCAGGCGCAGGGTCGGGTGAATCTGATGTGTCCTCCAACGATGCCGGCCGGGGTGAAACCCGTGAAGACATTCGGACCGATCGCGGTCCTCGCCGCGAACGGGGCGAGCGGGGTGGACGTGATCGCAACGGCCGCTCTCCGCGCGAGTCGATGGAGCGCGAAGGCAGTTCCGCTGCCAGCACCGATGGCGGCGTGCCAGACGCAACAGCGAATGCACCGATGCAGGATGGCGAGGCGCGTCCAGCCCGCGAGCCGCGCGAGCGCCGCCCGCGCGGGCGGGACCGTGGCGGCGAGCGCAGCGACGAGCGACGCCAGGCCGCGGACGACTCCACACCCCAGGGCATCACCGGCGAGGCCGCCGAGATTGTCGATTCCACGTCGGTGCCTGCGCAGGATTCCCAGGCACACAGCCCGGTATTGACAACCAGTGCCCGCGCAGACATATCTGGCGTCAATGGCTTGGGTGAACCGTCCAAGCGCTCAATGCCAGCAGTGGGTAGCTTCGCGCTGCCGGTGGACGAGCTGGATGCCCTGGCCAAGACTTCGGGTCTGCAATGGGTTCAATCCAGTCCCGAGCGAGTTGCCGCCGTGCAGGCAGCGATTGCAGCCGAGCCCAAGCCAATTCACGTGCCCCGCGAACGACCGGCTTTGGTGGTGCCGGACGAAGGTCCGCTGATCCTGGTTGAAACGCGGCGCGATCTGCGCAACCTGCCGCTGCCGTTCTAGGTCGAACTCAGTCCGCGTCAAGCTGCGCGGCCCGCTTCCAGGCGGCCAGCGCGGCCGCGTCGTCGCCACGGCGCTCGGCGATGTCGGCCAACGCGCGCCAGGTGCGCCGTTGCCAAGCTGCGGAAAGGCCTGGCGCCGTCGCAACGGCCTGCAAGAGTTGCTGGCTCTTGCCCCAAAGGCCGGCCAAGTGGCAAGCCATGCCAGCCGCATACCGAAGTGAGACATCGGCAGGGTTTTGCCGATGCGCCAGTTCAACACGCGCCAACCACGACGTCTGCGCATCGGCCGACCCCAGCGACAGGGTCCCATCTGACGCACCGGTGTGCCGGCTCTGCAGCGCCGCCAGCGCAGCCAGGACGGCATCCACCATCAGCCGGCGCTGGGCGTGCTGGTTGTTCAGGCCTCCACGGGCCTGAAGCGACTCCCAGGCCGGCAAGAGCCAGGCCAGGGCACGTTGGGGCTCGCCCCCAAGCTCCAGCATCCGTTGGGCCGCACGCGAGGCCAACTCGGGCATGGACCGCTCGCTGGAATCGATGGCCTGCCAGGCGCGCTCGAGCTGGGCTTCGTCCTGCGTGGACGTCAACAAGTCGTTGACCAGGCTGCGGATGACGCTGGCAGACACACCGGCCGGGAAAGCCTTATGATTGACCAGCAGCCGCCCCGCGCCCAAAGCCTCCTCGACCCGGCCAGCCCAGCGGCTGGCTCGCAATCGCCAGCGCAAGGCCATCAAACGCCGCCCGACCGGCGGTGGCAACTCGTCCAAGGCCACCAGCGCACGGTGCGCGTCGCGATCCTCGATCGACCAGCGCACCACCTGCAGGTGCACGGCCTCTGCCATCAGGTTGCCGGGTCGAACGGCTCCGCAAGCGCGCACCGCCAGGCTCACATGCCGATCACGCAAACCACGGTCCTGCAGGGCATGTGCCGATTCCGCCAGCACCACGTGTGCCAGGGGAATCACGTGCCCTGTCGGCCCCGCACCCGCTTCGCCTTCTAGAGCCTGTCCATGGGCCAGTGCCGACAACGCCTGCTTGCGCGCACGCAGGTAGCGGCCTGCCAGCAAATTGGAGATGGCGTCGAACAGCTGCTGGCTCATCGCCCGCTCGCGCTGAAGCGCACGCCAGCGCCTCGCCTCGCGCGGCAGGGCCAACAACGCACCCAGTGCCCGCGCGCAAAGCCAAACCAGCACCACCCACACGACCAGGATCACCAGAACCAGGTTGACCGACACATCGATGCGGTGGGGCGGCCAAAACAAGGTCACCACGCCCTCGTTGTTGCCAACAAACAGCGCCAGCGCACTGGCCAGCGCAAACAAGCCCAGCAACCAAAGGGCGATGCGCATGGATCACCGTCCCCCGGCTGCCATTGCCAGCGCGCCGAGGCTTTCGTCGATGCGCGGCAGTTCGACCTGGCGCAACTGCGCCAACAACTGGGCCAATTGCGCCTGGGCGCCTTGCGTCCGTCGCGCCGCGGGATCGAAATAGCGGCCAATCACGGAACTGGCGGCCACCAGATCGGTCCGGGCTCCATCGAATTGCCGCGCCAGGACGGCCATGCGCGCGTTGAGCAATTTGAGCTTGAGGTTCTCGCGCAGGAAAAAAGCCTGCTCGGGGGCCACCAAAGCGGCCTCTGGCGAGGCGATCCGGCTCACGCGCACGAGTCGCCGGATTTCGTCCTGCGCCCGTTCGCCCCAGAACCGCCACCAACTCGACGACCAGGGCGCAAAGGCCGGCACCGCATCCGAGGCGGGAGGCGGATTGACCGGCGCTGTGGCCCTGTTATTCCCCGCCGGTGGCGGGCCCGCCGACAACGGCAACTCGTCGATGACCCGCACGAGTTCATCCAGACGCAGCAGCATGCCCGGCGTGTCGGCAAACGTTGCCGCTTTCACCTTCTCAATGTCGCGTGCCAGGGCCCGCTGCACCGAAGCCAGACGTGGCTGTGCAGCGCGCACCACACGCTGTTCAGCGGCCTGCAGCGCCGCCATGAGGGGTTCGGTGCCGCCGGTCAACACCGCCTGCTGCTGGGCGAGCCGAAGGGCCGACTCGATGTCGACGACCAGGTTCTCGTCGCGCGAGCGCGACAGGCTTTGCATCAGGTCCTCCAACTGGGCCCTTTGCACACTGACTTCGGCCAGCCGGCCTTCCAGCAGCGCGGCCCTTGCGGCAGTTTCGCGGGTGAGTTCCTGGGCCTGTCGGGACAGTGTCAACGCTTCGGCCGAAGCAGCCTGGGCCTGTGCCGCTTGCTGGGCGAGTGCCTCCTGCATGGATGCCACACGTTGCCACAAAAGCAGCAAGCCCAGCAGCGCGGCCACGGCCACGAGGCCCAGCGCCCGCACCAACCCATCACCGCGGGATGATTTGTCCGATGGAACGGATGACGTGCCCCCGTGATCCGGGGGTTTCGGTGAGGCAGGTGGTGCCGCTTCGGCAGAGGCGGCCGGCGCATCGGCCGACGGCATGGCAGGCAAGGTGTTGGCCGAATCGTGCTCGGGGCGCGGCGCAGGTTCGGACGTCATTCAAAGGATTCTATCGACGCCATGATCGACGAAAGTTGCGCTCCGCCGACCACCACGCGGCCCATGCCCAAAGACGCGGCTGCATCGGCCACGCGCGGGTGGGATGCGATCGCCCGCGCCTGTGGCCAGGGTCCGTCCCCGACGGCATCACGCAAATGGCGCACGCCCTGCGAACTGGTCAGCAGCCAGATCGAGCCGTCGGACAAGGCCTGGCGAGCCAACGCGTGCTGCCCGGCACTCCATTCGGGGGGGCATCGTTCGTAGGCGATGCAAAAGCGCACAAGGGCCCCGTCCTCGCGCAGTCGATCGGCCAGCCAATCACGCCCCTGGGCGCCAAGGACGGCCCCCGAGCGCACACCTCCACGAACAATCCACACCCGATCACCCGCCACCACCTGGTGCGACACCTGCTTCCACAACGCCTCGCTGTCGAACCGCCCTTCACGATCATCGGGGCGATCGATCCAGCACGACCCAAGGCCCAGAACCTGCAGCGCCTTTCCAGTGCCCGGGCCTGTTGCCCAAAGGCGCGGGCGGTGCGACGCATTCCTGGCATCAGATTGGGCTCGCTCCTGCGCCGCGAGCAGTTCAGGCCAAAGGGACTGCTCAGCGTTCCAAGCCTGACCCGCGTAGCGCACGGCTTCGGGGCTGACGAACATCAGCGCCCGCAGGCGAGGTTGGCCAGCGGTACCGCTCAGCGGCTGGACAACCGAGTGGTGCCAATCGACCAGCACGTCATGCAACTCGGTCGAACGATCGACGGCACGCGTTGCGACCAAGGGGAGGCACTGCGCCTCGATCCCTCGCTGGCGAAAGGCTGAAACCCATTCGGCCGCCTGATGTGCTGGGCGCGTGACCAACACGCGGGGCCGGGCCAGGGTGGTCATGCCGCCTTCGAACCGCACGCCAGTGCCGTTACGCCCCGTCGCAACTTGCACCGCGCTCGATCAACAGGTTGGCCACGCGGCGGCCGAGCGCTGCTGCCGCCGCTTCGTCGGTCACAGTGCCCTGCACCTGTGCTCGCAAGAGGAGTGGTCCGCTCGAACCGCGAGCCGCCGGGCTGTTTGCGACGCGCTGGGGGTCGATGGAGGTGGACTCCAGTTGCGCTGCATCGGCCCACGCCGCGCGCAGCAACAGGTCGCCCGGACCAGTCCAGACAGCATGGGCTGCCAGCGGCACCGAACAGCTGCCACCAAGGCTGCGCGAGACCTCGCGCTCGGCATGGGTGGCCAGCGCAGTGGCCTGGTCGTTGAGCGCACCCACCGCCGCCATCACGTCGGAGCGACTCGCAAGCACCTCGATGCCCAGGGCCCCCTGACCAGCGGATGGCAGCAACTGGTCAAGCTCGAACACCGCCCGGATGCGCGAGGGCATGCCCAATCGGATCAGGCCGGCGGCCGCCAGAACGATGGCCGCGAAGTCGCCGGCATCGAGTTTGCGCAGGCGCGTGTCGAGGTTTCCCCGCAGGGCCTCGATGCGCAGATCGGGGCGCAGGCTGCGCAGCAAGGCGTGGCGCCGCAGGCTTGACGTGCCCACCACAGCGCCCAGCGGCAATTCCGCCAGCGACGCAAACTGGTTGGAGACCCAGGCGTCGCGTGGGTCTTCGCGCGCCATCACCGCAGCCAGGACGAATCCGTCCGGCAGGACCATGGGGACGTCCTTGAGCGAATGCACCGCGAGTTCGGCACTGCCATCTTGCAGGGCCGTCTCCAGTTCCTTGACGAACAGACCTTTGCCACCCACCTTCGACAGGCTGCGGTCCAGGATCTGATCCCCGCGAGTGGTCATGCCCAGCAATTCGACGTCGTGCCCCTGGCCCCGCAACAGGGTTGCCACGTGCTCGGCCTGCCACAGGGCCAAGCGGCTTTCACGGGTTGCGATGCGCAGCTTCATCGGTGCTTTAGGTCGCCAAAGGGAGCAAGCGCCTGCAATCGCAGACTTGGGGCGGTCATCAGGCCGGTCGTGTGTGTTGGTTTCATCGGAGGACGAACTGTGGACGCCAATCAGTGCTGCGCGAGGGCTTCGCGCACCTGGGCCAATTGTCGGCGCGAAACCGCCAGGGTTTCGTCCAGACCGGCCAGGCGCACCACCCAAGTCTCGCCGTCTGCGACCCCGTCACTGGCTGCCTCAAGGGCACGCAGGGCCGTCCGGGCGACGATGGCGTTGCGATGCACGCGCACAAAGTGATCGGGGTAACGCGATTCCAGGTCGGACAGCGATTCATCCAGGATGTAGGAACGCGCGGCCGTGCGCACGGTCACGTACTTGAGTTCGGACTTGCAATACACCACCTCTGTCAGCGGCAGGCGTTCGGTGCGCCCGCGCTCCTGTATCAGCAGGGTGGCGTCGGTTCTTGCAGCTATTTCAGGCTTTTTGGCCTGTTGCGAGCGTGTGTAGGACAAAGTTCGCTCTATTTTTTGTAGCGACTGAAGCAAGCGATCGCGCCGCACCGGTTTGGTCAGGTAGTCGATCGCCTCCAGCTCGAATGCCTCGACCGCGTGCCCGGCATGGGCGGTCACGAACACCAGGACCGGCGGCGCCTGCAGGCGCTGCAACTGGCGCGCCAGGGCCAGACCATCCAGCCCCGGCATGTGGATGTCCATCAGCACCACATCGGTGGCACCGCGTCCCATCATGTCCAGCGCCTGGGCCGCATGCGCGGCTTCGTCAATGAACGCGTCGGGCCACAGCTCGGCCAGCAGCGTGCGCAGGCGCGAACGGGCCAGCCGCTCGTCATCAACGATCAGAAGACGCAACGCGGCCCCGTCACCACCCATTCCAGCACCAGCGCTCATGGACAGGGCACCTCGATGCGAACCTGGAACACCCCCTGATCCTCACGCACGGCGAAGACCGCCTCGACGTCGTGCAGCAATTGCAGGCGCTCGCGCACATTGGCCAGCGCCAGTCCGTGGCCCGGCCGCCCCGGACCCGCGGGAACCGTGTTGGCCACCTTGATGACCGCACGCTGACCACGCCGTTCAGCAGAGATGCGCACCCGGGCACCGGCGGTGCTTGGCTCGACGCCATGGCGCACGGCGTTTTCCACCAGCGGCTGCAGCAACAAGGACGGCAGCAGCGCCTCGAGTGCTTCGGAATCGATCTGCCATTGCACGTCCAGGCGGTCGCCAAAGCGCACCTGTTCGATGGCCAGGTAGCGCCGCGCCAGTTCGATCTCCTGGGCCAGGCTGACTTTGGCGCCGGCCGTGTCCTCCAGGGCATGCCGAAACAGATCGCTGAGGTCTTCCAACAGGGCTTCGGCGCGTGCGGGCTCGGCCCGGATCAGCGCAATCGCGCTGTTGAGGGTGTTGAACAGGAAATGCGGGCGGATGCGGGCCTGCAGACCCTCCAGTCGCGCCGCTGCATGAGCCGGCGCCTGAGCCCGTGCGCGCGCAACGAGCCCGGCCACCACCAGGCTGGCCACAAACGCGCCCGCACTGGCGCAGGCGATCCACGGAGGCGCAATGGCCTCTCCCTGCACGGCACCCAAAACGGCACCACCGGCCAGCCCGGCCAGCGCACCAAGCGCCGCACCCCAGGTGAACAGGCCGGGCAGCGACCAGGACCGGCTCCAGCGATGGCTGCCGCAGGCCAGGGTCAGCCACACGAGAACTGCCGGCAGGCTGCCTGCGGAATACACCGCCAACGCCTGCACCCAGGCCGCCGGCGAATCGGCGACAAACATCGCCGCCACCGCGGTGGCGATTTCCACGAGCAGAACCGCACGCAGGACAACCCCGGGATGGCAGACATCGAACAAGGTCGACTCGCCAGCAATCGATGAAGCGGCGCGCGGCAGCGATGGTGGCGGCTCGAGGGTCGATAGAATTTGCGGTTCTTGCATGGTCGCGTGCTGGCGCCGGTGTGCTCGGGGGCCGTCATGGGCCGGATTGCCCCTGTTGCCCACCCGGGCTGTCGCCGTCGTGCGTCAACGCCGGTCAGATTATTGCCCCATGACTTCTCCCAACCACGCATCACAACTTGATCGCAAGGCCGAGGGCTGGTCGGCCCTGTTCACGGAGCCGATGAGCGATCTCGTCAAACGCTACACGGCCAGTGTCGATTTCGACCGCCGCCTCTGGCGCTCCGACATCGAGGGATCGCTCGCCCATGCGCGCATGCTGGCCGCGCAATCGATCATTTCCAATGACGATCTGGCCGCAATCGAGCGTGGCATGGCCCAGATTCGCTCTGAAATCGAAAGCAACGCCTTCGACTGGAAGCTCGACCTCGAGGACGTCCACCTCAACATCGAGGCGCGCCTGACACAGCTCGTGGGCGATGCTGGCAAGCGCCTGCACACGGGGCGCAGCC
>CAYNWR010000095.1:0-8580 GCA_964400915.1 uncultured Burkholderiaceae bacterium | reverse complement strand
CGAGCTTGAAGACGGTGTCCTTGTGCACATAGGTCAGGTGCTTGCGGCGCTGGCGCGCCAGCTCGAAGGCCGCCCGGGCCACGTTGCGGCTGCCCGTGCGGGTGATGACACGCATCGACAGCGTCACTTCGTCGTTGGGCCGGAACTCGGCGTTGCCCACCAGCATGTTGCGGTCGGGCTGAAAGCCTTCGTTGTTCTCGCGCACGATGATCAGATCGATGTCGTCGTGCAGGCAGCCGATGTCCGGGTAGGAACGCGTGGGCCGCACATTGGCGAACAGGTTGAAGGTCTTGCGCAGGATGGGGTGCGGATTGATCGAGTTCGGCCCCTTGGGATAGGCGCGGTGCCCGATGGGCCCGAGGATCCAGCCATCGAGCGTCTTGAGCGTGTCCATCGTGACCGCTGGCAGCGTGTGGCCGTGGGAGGCGAGGGCCGCGGCGCCGATGGGCAGCGGCGTCCAGTCGATCGCCACGCCGTGCAGGTCCGCAGCGGCCCTGGCCACCTCGACCGAGGCGGGCACGATCTCCGGCCCGATGTCGTCGCCATCGAGGATCCCGATCTTCAGATTGGAAGGCATGACGATGTCCTCAAGGACGGCACAAGGCGGTCAGCGCCCGCACATCGGGCAGGCTGGCCAATTGCCAGCACGAGCGCGTGATCGCCTGCGCGCGGGCCGTGCCGAGCACCGGATGGACCAAGGCATTGAACTTGGCCTCAAGCTGCGCATCGGACAACGGGTTTTCGAGCGAACCGATCGCATGCCGCACCTCGATCGTCACGCTGCGGCCGTCGGTCAGCACCGCCGTGAGGTGCACCGATGCCTCGTGGATCGAATCGTCGACGATGGCGTTGACCTTGGCCCGGGTGGCCACCACCAGCGGGTCGTTGACGACCGCGTCGGCGTATTCGTCCTCGCCCGCGCGGCCATGGATCAGGCCAACGGCACAGCCGTGGTAGACGCTGAACTTGCCCTGCAGACCGTCCTTGGGCTCCTTCTTGCCGGTGAGCTCGAGCACCAGCGAATGCACGCGCAGGTCGATGCGTTGCACCTGCTCGGGGGTAATGCCCTTGTCGCGCAGTTGAACGCAGGCGTCGATGCTGGGGTGCACGACGATCCCGCAGGCGAAGGGCTTGTAGGTGTTGAAGGAAATCTCAAAGCGCTGGCCCAGCTCGCCGGTGATCTCGTTCCAGTCGCGCTTGTCCGAGGCGACCTGGATGAAGCCACGCGGCGCCTCCAGCGCGCGCGCGCTGGAGGTGAAGCCCTGGCTGGCCAGCAGCGCCGACATCAGTCCCGCCCGCGCCGCGCCCCCGGGATGGAAGGGTTTGGTCATGGTGCCGAACTGTTCGCGCAGGCCCACGGGTTGCGAGGCGGCGATGCCCAGCGCCATCTGAGTTTGTTGCTCGCTCAGGCCCAAGAGCCGCGCGCAACCGGCGGCCGCCCCCAGCATGCCCGTGGAGCCCGTGATGTGCCAACCACGATCGTAGTGATCGGGGTACATGGTGTTGCCCACACGGCAGGCGACGTCGATGCCCAGCACCAGCGCGTCGACGACCGCACGCCCCGTCAGGCCTTGATGCTCAGCCAGCGCCAGCACGGCCGATGCCACCGGGCCAGCGGGGTGAATGATCGTCTTGAGGTGCGTGTCGTCGAAGTCAAAGGTGTGGGAGGTGATGCCATTGACCAGCGCGGCGCTGGCCATATCCACCTGGTCGGCGCGCCCCAGCACGCTGGCCTGGGCGGCGGGTTGCAGCAGGCGCACAGCAGCGATAGCCGCCTGCGCGGCCTCATGGTGGGCCGCGCCGATGGCGCAGCCCAGCCAGTTGGTGAAGGTGCGATGCGCCTCGTGTTCCACGGCGTCGCTCCATCCGCGAGACGGGTGGCTGGCGACAAAGTGGGCGAGGGTGGCGGTGACAGGGGGCGCCGCTGGGTCGGCGGGGACGTGGGTGTTGCGGGCCAAGATGCGTGTGTTCTGTTGTTGATGGTGTTGACGTGTGCTGGGCTTCGCTGGTTCGATGCCTATTCGTCCAACTGGATGTTGCGGGCCTTGGCCAGCTTGGTCCAGCGGTCCACTTCGCTGCGGATGTACTGGCCGAACTGCTCGGACGTCATGGGCCACGGCTCCACCGCCTCGCCCGCGAGCTTTTCCGCCAGGTCGGGCGCCTTGAGCACCGACACCTGTGTCTCGTTGAGGCGTTTGACAACATCCGCCGGCAGGCCTGCGGGGCCAACCGAACCGTACCATTGCATCGCGTCAAAGCCCTTGAAGCCCGCCTCGTCCATGGTGGGCACATCGGGCAGTTGCGGGCTGCGCTGCTTGCCGGTGACGGCCAGCGCACGCATGCGACCCGATCGCAGGTGCGGCAACGCCGCTGCCAGACCAGGAAACATCGCCTGCGTCTGGCCGCCCAGCACGTCGTTGATGGCCGGAGCGATCCCGCGGTAGGGGATGTGCAGCATGAAGGCGCCGGTTTCCTGCTTGAACAGTTCCATTGTCAGGTGGGTGAGCGAGCCCTGGCCCGCTGAGCCGTAGCTCAGGCGCCCCGGACTGCGTTTGACGTAATCGATGAACTCCTTGATGTTCCGGGCAGGCACATTGGCATTGACGGCCAGCACGTTGGGTGTGGCGCCGATCATGCCGATGGGCGTGAAATCGCGAACCGCATCGTAGTTGACCCGGCGTGTGGCGGGCGTCGTGCCGTGGGTGGCCACGTAGCCCTGCAGCAGGGTGTAGCCGTCCGGGGCGGCGCGCATCGTGGCCTGAGTGGCCACCACGCCGCCGCCGCCGCTTTGGTTCTCGACCACGAAGTTCTGCCCCAGCGCCTTGCCCCAGCGTTCGGTGACCACACGGGCGATCATGTCGTTGCCGCCGCCTGCCGCCACGGGAACGATGTAGCGGATGGGCTTGTTGGGGTAGGCCTGGGCGCGGGCCAGGCTGGGCAAGGCCAGGGCCGTGCCGGCTGCCTGTAGCAGGTGTCGTCTTTGCATGGTGCTGTTGTCTCCGGAGGCTGAATGTTGAAGGGCGGCCACTGTGTTGTAAATTGCATCTTTCAGATGACATCTTGCACATCGCGCAAGAATTGCCAAGCCCGATGAACCCGCCCCGGCCCTCCCTGCCCGATCTGCGCGCCTTCGTGACCGTCGGCCGCTTGCGCAGTTTTGCGGCTGCGGCCGAGGCCCTGCACCTGTCGCAGCCCGCGCTGTCGCGACGCATCTCGGGCCTGGAGGAAACTCTGGGGTTGCGCCTGTTCGACCGCACCACACGCAGTGTGGAACTCACGCCCCTGGGGCGGGGATTTCTGGGCCAGATGCAGGCCGTGCTGGACGATCTGGACCGATCGGTGGTGAGCCTGCACGACGTGGCACGACTGGAATCGGGCGACATCACCGTGGGTTGTGTGTTCTCGGCGGTGCACGATTTCCTGCCGCCCGTGATCCGCAGCTTTCGCCAGCAGCATCCGCAGGTGCTGGTGCGCATCATCGAGGAAGGTGCCGACGAGGTGTTGGCCTGCGTGAAGGACGGCGCGGCGGACTTCGCACTCAACTACACGGGCATGCACGACCCGGACATCGCCTTCACACCGCTGCTGAAGGAGCCTTTTGTGCTGGCCTGCCCGGTGGGGCATGTGCTGGCTCGCCGGCGCAGCGTGGGTTGGCAGGAACTGGCGCGCCACCCCTACGCTCTGGTGTCGCACGCCAGCCGCAACCGTGTGCTGATCGACCAAGCACTGGCCGAACTGCCCAGCCTGCCACGACCTGTGTGCGAGGTGCGGCACATCTCCACCTTGATCGGGCTCGTTGAGATCGGTCTGGCGGTGGCCGTTGTGCCCAAGCTCACGCTGCCCCGCAGCAAGAGCACGGTGGTGGGCGTGGAACTGGTCCAACCCCGCATCACACGCACCATCGGCCTGCTGCGGCGCAAGGGGCGCAGTCTGTCGCCGGCAGCGGCGGCGTTTGCGCAGATGCTCACGCAGGCGAGCCTGGCAAGTTCGAAGCCGTCGCGGCGTTGATTGTTGGACCCTGCCCAAAGACCCGTTCCCCTTGGGGCCGGCGAATCCTCGATGCACCGTTCGACAACCCGTGTATTCATGCACAGCCTGCAACAAAGGCTCAGCAGAATGCAATTCACAGCAGGCGAATCAAAGCCGAAGATGCGCGTCAGAACCTGCGGCAACTTGCCAGCACCGGCCCGTCGCGCAAGGAGACAAACATCATGCACAAGCACCCATGGCCATTGGCTGGGCGCCGCCGCACCCTCTGCACCGCGGCGGCTGCCGCAATCGCTGCCAGCCTGCTGGAGGGGTGCGCCCTCACGACAGGGCCCGATCCCACAGCCGCTGTCGCCGAACTGGCGCCCACGGGCAAGTTGCGCGCCGCCATCAATTTCGGCAACCCCATCCTGGCCCATCGCGGGCCAGGTGGCGAGCCCTTTGGCGTGAGCGTGGACCTGGCCCGCGAGGCCGCGCGGCGCCTGGGCGTGGCCATCGAGCTGGTCACCTTCAACTCGGCCGGCAATGTGGTCGAGGCGGTGAAGTCACGGACTGTGGACATGGCCTTTGTGGCCATCGATCCCGTGCGTGCGGCGGACATGGAATACACGGCGCCCTACGTCATCATTGAGGGGGCCTACCTGGTTCGAAACGGATCGCCACTGCAGCGCAACGAGGATGTGGACCGCCCGGGCACGCGCATCGCTGTTGGGCGTGGCAGCGCCTACGACCTGTACCTCACGCGGGCGGTGAAGGCTGCCAACCTGGTGCGCGTTCCAACGTCTCCCGTGGTGGTGGACGAATTCCTCAAACAGAATCTGGATGTGGCCGCCGGCGTCAAGCAGCAACTGCAGGCCGATGCCATGCGCGTGGGCGGGGTCCGCCTGCTGCCCGGGCGTTTCATGGTGATCGAGCAGGCCATGGGGGTCCCAAAGGGGCGCACCGCTGCCCAGGCCTGGCTGAGCGCCTACATCGAACAGCAAAAGGCCTCGGGCTACGTGGCCGAGGCACTGCGCAGGCATCGCATCGAAGGTGCTGCGGTGGCGCCGGCACGCAGCGGCTGAACGGCCCGGCGGTGGTCGGCTGCCGCAGGCTTGTTGTTCAAGAGCCTGACCATTCTTGTTTCCACCCAAACCCAACCAGGAGGCAAATCATGAAGCTGTTGAAGACCCTTTGGGCCATAGCGGCCCTGTGTAGTGTGGTGACGGTGCCGGCCTTGGCGCAAAACGTAAAGGTCACATCGCTGGGCGGATTCGAGGGCGAGTTTTGCCCGCAGGACCGTGCCTTGATCTTTGAGGACCCCAACGGCACGCGCATCCTGTACGACCCAGGCCGCACAGTGGCCGGTGCCAACGATCCGCGCCTGGGCAAGATCGACATCATCCTGGTCAGTCACATGCATGGCGACCACGTGGGCAACGCCCACGTCAAGGAACCCCATGCGGGCAGTTGTGAACGGCCGGACATCACTGTGTCCGCGGCGCCCAACACCAGTGCCGTGAACATCGCGTTGGCCAAGAAGGCCAAGATCGTGACCGGCAGCGAGATGCCAGCCTTCTTTGCGGCCAAACTGCGCGCCAACGGCGGCAATCCCGCCGATTCAATGCTGGTGCGTTTTGGCGGCAACCTGACCGTGGGCGGTGTGCGCATCAGCACCGTCACGGCACTGCACAGCAATGGTGTAGCGCCCGAGTTCATCGGGGGCGAGTTCGGCAAGTTCCTGGCCGACCATGGCATCGCAGGTGATGTGGGGCCGGCCACGGGTTACGTGCTGCGCTTTTCCAATGGACTGGTGACCTACCTGTCGGGCGATACCGGCGTGACGGCCGACCATGAGATTCTGCGAACGCACTACAACGCCAAGCTGGCGGTGATGAACATTGGCGATGGTTTCACCACCGGACCGGCCGAAGCAGCCTTTGTGATGAATGAATTGGTGCGGCCTGTGGCGGTGATAGCTTCCCACGCCAATGAAGTTGGCACAGTGGGGGGCAAGGTGCGACCGGGCAGCAAGACCGACACCTTCATGAAGGCCGCAAAGATGCCGGTGCACGTTCCCTTGTCAGGGCGCACGATGGAGTTTGACGGCGGCGGGCGTTGCACGGGCGGCTGCTGAAGATCGGCGTGGGGCAACTGGCACACGAGGCGCCGCACGCGTTGGCTGCGAGCGGACGGCACCCGCTAGCGTTGTTGTAGCAATCCATCAAGCTTCGGTGCTCGCCAAGCTTGGATTTAGAACCCGATCGAGCTGCGTGCGCAACCACAGGTGACCTTCGTCGCTGTGGTAGCGGCGGTGCCAGATGGCGTACATTGGAATGCGCGGGCAGGGCACGGGAGGCTCGGCATCGGCAAAGCCCGACAAGGTCTGCTGGCGCATCAGGCCGGGTGCGGTGGCAAGCCAGGGCGTTCCCGCCAGAAAGGGACCGATGCCGCTGAGCGCAGGCACCAGCACCACAAAGCGCCGTTGCACCCCGCGCTGAGCCAGCACCTGATCGATCTCCAGCGGGCGGTCGCCTTCGTACAGAACGGTCACGTGCTCGGCCTGGCGGTAGTCGGCCCGGGTGCGTGGGGCGTTGCGCACGCGGGGATCGTAGAACACACGGTAGCGGTCCTCAAACAAGCGCCGCTGCAGGATGTCGCTGCCTTCGGGCGGCCTGGGGCTGATCGCCAGTTGGCAGGCGTCGGCCCGCAGCATGTCCAGGCTCGGTACACCCGAGGGGATCACGCGCAGGGTGAGCTGGGGCGCCAGCGGGTGCAGGTGGCGTGCGAGTGCGGGCAGCAGCAAATCGCGCTGGAAATCGTTGGCCGCGATGGTGATGGTCGCCTTCCAGCGCGTTGGATCAAAACCCGCGTGTTGCGCGAAGCCCTGCAGATCGCGCAGTAGCTCGGCTGCGCGCAACGCCAGCGCCTGTGCGCGCGCCGTCGCCACCACGCCGCGGCCTGATTTGACAAACAGCGGATCGCCCGTGATGGCGCGCAGGCGGTCCAGGCTGTGGCTCACGGCCGACTGCGTGAGGTCCAGCCGGACAGCTGCAGCCGACACGCTGGCCATCTGCACCGTGGTCACCAGTACACGCAGCAGGCGGGCATCCAGGTTCAACCAATCGATATCATTCATGGAAATTATCGATTTCAATCGATTGATCAGATTGTACGGAAAGCCCAGACTGCATCCCAGGGACGGGCCGATGTGCAGACCCGGCCCCCCACGTTTTCTGGAGACACCCGATGCCATCCCCCACCTGGAAGCAACCCGCCATTGCCGGCACCACCCTGTTTGACGGCGACCAGGCCCGCAAGGGCTACGCGCTCAACAAGATGTGCTTTTCGTTCAACGGCGCCGAGGCGCGTCAGCGCTTCAAGGCCGACGAAGCCGCCTACATGCGCGAGTACGGCCTGAACGAAGAGCAGACCCGTGCCATCCGCGAGCGCGACGTGCTGGGCCTGCTGGCCGCCGGCGGCAATGTGTACTACCTGGCCAAGTTCGCGGGCATTCTGGGACTGGATGTGCAGGATCTGGGCGCTGCGCAGACCGGCATGAGCAAGGCGGATTTCAAGGCACGCCTCGTCGCGCAGAACGCGCAACCCGACACCCTGGCTGCCTGAGTGGCACCGGACACGCAACACGAAAGCAACGGAGACCCTACATGGCCAAGATCATCGGTGGCTTGACCACCTCCCACGTGCCCGCCATCGGCGGTGCCATCGCCCGCGGCGTCCAGCAGGAGCCGTACTGGAAGCCCTTCTTCGATGGCTTCTTGCCCGTTCGCGCCTGGCTCGAGGAAGTCAAGCCCGACGTGGCGGTGGTGTTCTACAACGACCACGGCCTGAACTTCTTCCTGGACAAAATGCCCACCTTTGCGGTCGGCGCTGCACCTGAATACCGCAATGCAGACGAAGGCTGGGGCATTCCAACCCTGCCGCCCTTCAAGGGCAACCTGGATCTGTCCTGGCACCTCATCAACCACCTGGTGGACCGCGAATTCGACATCGTCACCTGTCAGGAAATGCTGGTGGACCATGCGTTCACGCTGCCGCTCAAGCTGTTCTGGCCCGAAGGCCCCTGCCCGGTGCAGACGGTGCCGGTGTGCATCAACACCGTGCAGTTTCCGCTGCCCAGCGCCAAGCGCTGCATGGCCCTGGGCAAGGCCGTGGGCGAGGCCATTGCCTCGTGGGACAGCGACCAGCGTGTGGTGGTGATCGGCACGGGCGGCCTGAGTCATCAGCTGGATGGCGAGCGTGCGGGCTTCATCAACAAGCCCTTCGACCTCAAGTTCATGGACAGCCTGATCAACGAACCGGAGTGGGCCACGCAGTTCAGCGTGCACGAACTCGTGGAGAAGACGGGCACCCAGGGGGTGGAACTGATGATGTGGTTGGCCGCGCGCGCTGCGGTGCCGGGCCGCGTGCGCCGTGTGCACACCAACTACCACATCCCGATCAGCAACACGGCCGCCGGGATGATGGCGCTGGAAAAAATTTAGAGCGTATCGATGAAGCTGCGCAGCTTGTCGCTGCGGCTGGGGTGCTTCAACTTCCGCAGCGCCTTCGCCTCGATCTGGCGGATGCGCTCGCGCGTGACATCGAACTGCT
>CAYNWR010000094.1:0-8676 GCA_964400915.1 uncultured Burkholderiaceae bacterium | reverse complement strand
CGTCGTGGACAAACACGATGTCGAGGTCGCTGCCATAGCCCAGCACCATGACGCCGAGCTTTCCGTAGCCAATGATCGCGAACTGGGGCTCGTCGCGGTGGCGCTGGCGCAGGCGGCTCCAGCACCAGCGGGCAGCGACCCGCAGGGTGGCATCGGCCAGTGCACTCAAATCGTCGGCAACCTGCTCGACCGTCAAGCTGCCTTCGACATCGCGGGCCAGCGTGCGGAACATTTCCGCGTGGTGGGCCCGCCGCAGCAGGTTCAGCAGCGACTCCTCGTCGTCCTCAGCCGCGCGCAGCAGGGCGTCGTGGCGCGCGTGCAGCTCGGATTCAAATTGCGCGGCTTCGAACCGTTCTGTCAGCAAGGTGGGGCTGGCCAGTTCATCGATGACACCGGGGTGCAGCATGAGGTAGCGCGCCGGCCAGCGCGCAGCGCCCAGCAGGCGCAGCACGCGCTCGTGCACGGCGGGCCGCTCCACCAGCAGAGCCAGGTAGCTTTCCCGGCGCAACAGTGCCTCCATCCAATCGGACAGACGCAAGGCGGCTTCCTCGCTCACCCGCCCCTCGTGGTGCCAGCGCGCCGTGCGCCGCACCAGGCGCATCAGGCGATCCCGGGCTTCGTCGCGCAGGGCCAGCACACGCGGGTGTTCGCGCCAGGCCAGCAGCCGATCGCGCAGGGATTCGCCCAGGGTCGGCAGCAGATCGTCAAACGCCGAGGCCGGCGCATCACGGGGCGCTGGCTCCTCGTCGGTGTCCTCATCCTGCGGGTCTCCCAGCAGGGTGTCGAACTCGTCGGCGACACGTTCGCGCAGCAGCTCCAGGTGTTCCGTAAACGCTGGCACCGAAGCAAAACCCAGGTTGCTGGCGATCCAGGCCAGATCGGCGGGGTCGGTGGGGAGCAGGTGAGTCTGCTGGTCGTCCAGGTACTGGATGCGGTGTTCCAGGCGGCGCAGAAAGCGATAGGCGTCGGCCAGGTGCTCGGCGCGCTCGGTGGGCATCAAGCCAGCCTGGGACACCGCCACCAGCGCCTCGAGGGTCGGTCTGCGGCGCAACTCGGGAAACTGCCCGGCGCGCACCACCTGCAGGAGCTGAACGATGAATTCAATTTCGCGGATACCGCCGCGCCCCAGCTTGATGTCCAGCACGGGCCCCGAGCGCCCCATCAAACGGGTGTCCGAGTGCTCGCGAATCTGGGCGTGCAGGCGTCGCAGGGCATTGAAGACGCTGTAGTCCAGGTAGCGGCGAAACACAAAGGGCCGCACGATCTCGCGCAGCGGGGCGGTGGCCTGGTCGCTGCACGCCGCGGCCGGAGCCACCACGCGTGCCTTGAGCCAGGCAAAACGCTCCCATTCCCGCCCCTGCGCCTGAAAATACTCCTCCAGCGCGTCCAGAGAAATGGCCGGCGGGCCCGAGCGCCCATTGGGCCGAAGCGCCAGATCGACCCGAAAGACAAAACCGTGATCGGTCACGTCGGCCAGCAGGGTCTGCACCGAGCGCACCAGTTTGCCGAAGTATTCGTGGTTGGTGATGCGGCCGCGGCCACCCTCGACACCTGCGGTCTGCCCATCGGCGTCGTACACGTAGATCAGATCGATGTCGCTGGACACGTTGAGCTCTGCCGCTCCAAGCTTGCCCATGCCCACCACCCAAAGGGTTGCCCGCACACCGGACTGCCCCTCGACCTGGGGCGCACCGTGGCGCGCATCCAGATCGCGTTCGGCCGCCTGCAGGGCGCGGTCGAGCGACCAGGCGGCCAACTCGCTCACGCAGGTGCAGACATCGGCCAGCGAGGCACCGGCATCACAATCGAGGTGAACCAGGCGCTCCATCACCAGCTGACGCGTGACGCGCAACGCCTCGCCCTCGCCCAAGCCGCTCGCCAGCAGGGCACTTTCCACCTGTTGCATCTCAACCCGCCCCGGCAGGCCCGGTGGCAAGAGTGAAAGCTCGTGCTCGAAGCGGCGCCGCACCCGCCGCGCCAGGCGAGAGTGATCACTGGCGCGGGCTTGAGTTGGCGCCGCAAGCGGTTCGCCCGGCTGGGCGCTGCCCGGATCCGAGCGTGCCGTGCCTTGCGATTCGTTGCTGTTCATCCTGTCAACTCGCACTCGGCCGCGGCCCATAATCGGTGATCGCGCACACCATGTCCGAATCGACGCCCACGCCTTCTCGCCTTCTCAAGGCCTGGAGTGCCGCCGTGCAGGCCCTGTTGCGGCTGCTCATGGCGGCGTGGCTCCTGTTTATCCTGGTTTGGGGAACGCTGCACGGCTGGATTGTGCCGCGCATCGATGAATTCCTTCCACAGATCGAGGCGCAAGCGTCGCGCGTGCTGGGCCGCAGCGTGCGCATCGGCAGCGCCAGCGCCGAAACCATTGGCTGGCATCCGACCTTCGAGTTTCGCGATGTCCGCATCCACGACGAACGCGGGGAGGTCGCCTTGCAGCTCGGGCGCGTGCAGGCCTCGATCTCACCCGTGTCAATCTGGACCCTGAGTTTTGAGCAGCTGGTGGTTGATGCACCCATGCTCGAGGTGCGCAAGCGCCTGGACAACACGATTGAGATAGCCGGCATGGCTTGGGGGGCCAGCCCTTCGGGTGACGATGACGGTGCCGGCGCCGATTGGCTTTTTTCGCAGTCGGAATTTGCCATCCGCGGCGGCACGGTCCGCTACCGCGACGATCGCCGGGCAGACGCCGAACTGGAAATCTCGCAAGTACAACTGGTCCTGCGCAATCGCGGCCTGCGCCACGCGGTGCGCCTGGACGGCAGCCTGCCGCAGGCCCTGGGCGGCGCATTCACCGCGCGCGGGGTGTTCCGCCAGCCGATGCTCTCAGCCCGTGATGGCGATTGGCGCAACTGGGACGGGCAGGTGCATGTGTCTTCCGAAGCGCTGGACCTGGCCGCCCTGGACGGTTTTGTCGGGTTGGGGCAGGGCCAGCTGGCCTCGGGCCGTGGTGCCCTGCGGGCCTGGCTGGACGTGGTGCGCGGCGAGATCACGGGGGGCGTGCTGGACGTGGCCATGGCCGGTGTCGACCTGCGCATTCCGGGGGCCGCAGACGCGATGGCCCTGCGGCAGGTGCAGACCCGACTGCAGTTGCGCGAACTGGCCGCTGGATTCGAGATGAGCACCGTGGGTCTGGCGTTCGAGACCCGATCGGGCGTGCGCTGGCCCGGTGGCGATGTGTTCCTGTCGGTGCAGCGGGGCGAGGGCCGTGTGCCCGGCCGCGGCGAGCTGCGCACCGAAGCCATGGATCTGGCGGCGCTGGCACAGATCGCAAGCGGCTTGCCGCTTCCCACCCCTGTCTATCAGCGCTTGGCCGTCCTCCAGCCACGGGGGCGCGTCACGTCGTTTGTGCTTCATTGGGACGGCAACATCGAGCATCCCCATGCCTATCGGGCCAAGGGCCAGGTGCAGAAGCTGGCTCTGGAATCGCAACCCGCCACGCCCACCCCGGAGTTCGAACATCCCTGGGGCGTGCCAGGGGTGCGTGGTCTCGATGCCGATTTCGAGTTCACCCAGGCTGGCGGCCGTGCGCAGTTGACCATCAAGGACGGTGCCGTCGATCTGCCGGGCGTGTTCGAGGAGTCGACCCTGCCCCTGCAGGAGCTGACGGGCCAGTTGAGCTGGACGCTCGATGGCGACCGCATCCAGGTGTCGATGCCCAATCTCCGTTTTGCCAATGCGGATGCGCAGGGACAGGCCCAGTTGAGCTGGCGCACCGCAGACCCCAAGACATCGCCATCCCATCAGCTGTGGCCCGGCATCATTGATCTGAGCGGCACCCTCAGCCGCGGGCAGGGCACCCGCGTGCACCGCTACCTGCCACAGGTGGTGCCTCCCTTCACGCGCCAGTACGTGCGGGAGGCGGTGACGGCGGGGGAGATCACATCGGCGCAGTTCGTGGTCCGTGGCGATATCTGGGAGTTCCCGTTTCGACGCGCAGGCTCGGGCGACTTTCGCATCGCGGCGCAGGTGCGAAACGCCACCTATGCCTATGTGCCGGCAAGCCTGACCCGCGACCCGGACCTGCCCTGGCCCACGCTCACGCAAGTCAATGGCGAACTGGTCATCGATCGCGTCAGCCTGCAGGTGAACCAGGCCGGCGGGCGTTTGGAGCAGACACCGACATTGTCCTTTTCAAAGGCGGACGCACGCATCGCCGACCTGCGCGCGCCCGTGGTCGCCGTGGGAGTCGAGCTGCGGGGCCCGGCGGCCGACATGCTGACCGCCGTGCGCCACTCGCCGATCACCGAGTTGATGAACCGTGCGCTCGATGACACCGTGGCCAATGGCCCGGCCGAGCTGCAATTGCGCCTGCAATTGCCACTGGCGCAGCTGGACCGCAGCCGCGTCCAGGCGACACTGAATCTGCCAGGCAACGACCTGCGCATCACCCCCGACAGCCCGGTGCTGCTGCGATCGCGCGGCCAGGTCGCCATCACTGAGACGGGCTTCTCGCTGAGCAACGCCAGCGCGCGCCTCTACGGCGGCGACGCGCGGATCGAGGGCGGCAATCGCTCGACCCTGGGGGCAGCCCCTTGGGCGGCTGCTGCGCCGTCCGATGCCGCCCTGGTCTTTCGTGCGCAAGGCCAGGCCAGTGCCGAGGGCCTGCGCGGCGCTGCGGAGCTGGGGTTTCTTGCGCGCCTTGCGGCATCGGCGCAAGGGGCTGCTGCCTACGAGGCCCTGCTTGCCATTCGCCCCAACGGACTGGATGTCAACGTGCAAAGCGACCTGCGGGGGCTGGCGCTGGATCTGCCGGCACCGCTGGGCAAGCCCGCGGACAGCGCGGTGCCCCTGCGTTATGACAACCGGGTGCTGGCACCGGGGCGCGATCAGCTGGACATCGAGCTGGCCGACATCGGCTCGATCCAGTTTGAGCGCGACACGCGTGGCGCCTTGCCGCAGGTTCAGCGTGGCAGCATCGCCCTGGGCCTGGCGCCTGGCGAGACCGTGCTGACACCCGCGCGTGGCGTGGCCGCCAATGTTCGCCTGGGGCTTCTGGACATCGACGCGTGGGAGGCCGCGCTGTCGCGCGCGTCGGGCGCGAACCTGGGGCAGGTCGCCGTGGCGGGTGACAACCTGCGAGCGGCCACGTCCGCAAACAACGCGCCCGACCCGACCCGCGAGACACAAAGGGCGGCGCAAAGCTACCTGCCCACGGCGCTGGCCGTGCGAGCCGGCGAGCTGGTAGTTGGTGGGCGGCGCTTGCACGACGTGGTGGTCGGCGGCGCCCGTGAAGGACTGCTGTGGCGTGCCAACGTGGATGCGCGCGAGCTCAATGGGTATGTCGAGTTTCGACAGGGCGCCACTGCGGGTGCGGGCGGCGGCACGAACACGCCCGAAGCCGCGGGCCGCCTGTATGCCCGACTGGCGCGCCTGACCGTCGATCCCGGCAACGACGCGGCCGTCGAATCCTTGCTGGATGAAGAGCCCAGAAACGTTCCGGCGCTGGACATCGTGGTCGAGAACTTTCTTCTGCGCGGGCGACCGATGGGGCGCCTTGCCGTCGATGCGATGAACGTGGGCGGCGAACGCGGTGCCCAGGTGCGCGAATGGCGGCTCAACCGGCTCGCGCTGGCGGCCCCGGATTCGGTGTTCACGGCCAATGGACGCTGGGCAGCGGCACCGGGCCAGTCGCGGCGGCGCACCAGCCTGGACTTTCGGCTGGACATCGGGGACGGCGGTCAATTGCTGACGCGCTTTGGCATGCCCGATGTCGTGAAGGGCGCCAAAGGCGCCATGGTCGGCCAGATCACCTGGGACGGCTCTCCGCTGGGACTTGATCTGTCAACGCTGAATGGACAGTTCAACGTCGACCTGGCGCAGGGGCAGTTTCTCAAGGCCGATCCGGGCATCGCCAAGTTGCTGGGTGTGTTGAGCCTGCAATCGCTGCCGCGCCGCCTCGCACTCGATTTCCGCGATGTGTTCAGCGAAGGTTTCGTCTTTGACTTCGTGCGTGGCGACGCCCGCATCGAGCAGGGCATCGCCAGCACCAACAACCTGCAGATGAAGGGCGTCAACGCTGCTGTCCTGATGGAGGGCCAGGCCGATATCGCGCGCGAGACGCAGATGCTCAAGGTGGTGGTCATCCCCGAAATCAATGCGGGCACGGCGTCCCTGGTCGCGACGGTCATCAACCCGGCGATCGGCTTGGGCACGTTCCTGGCCCAGATGTTCCTCAGGCGTCCCCTGATCGAGGCGGCCACCCAGGAATTTCGCATCGATGGCACCTGGTCCGATCCACGCATCACGCGCGTTGCGCGCTCGGCACCTTCGGGCGAGGCGCCGCCGGCCGAGCCTGCCGCACCCGCTGCCGGTGCGAGTGCGCCCGGCGCACCCGGTGGTTCGGCACCCAAAACCCCCTGACCGATCGAACAGCGAGCCCCCATGAACCGTCCCACCACCCGGTCCACAGCACGGCCCAACCAGGGCCGGTCCCCAACGCGCGACCCTGTGGTGCCGTCTGCGGAGACACAGCCATGAAGGTCGCAGCCATCCAGATGGTCTCAAGCCCGCAGGTGACGGACAACCTGGTGGTGGCCACCCGCCTGATCGAAGAGGCCGCCCGGCACGGGGCCGAGCTGGTGGTCCTGCCCGAGTATTTCTGCCTGCTGGGGCGCAGCGACGGGGACAAACTGCAGGTGCGCGAGGCGCCGGGTGCGGGGCCGATTCAGGAGGCACTGGGGGCGGCCGCCAGGCGGTCCAAGGTCTGGCTGGTGGGGGGCACCTTGCCCATGGCCACCGATGAACCCGCCCGGGTTCGCAACACCTGTCTGGTGATGTCCCCCGAAGGGCAGCTGGTGGCACGTTACGACAAGGTGCACCTGTTTCGCTTCGACAACGGTCGCGAGCGTTATGACGAATCGCGCACGCTCGAAGCCGGAGACCAGGCCGTGGTGTTTGACCTGCCCTCTGGCGACGGTCACACCTGGCGCGTCGGCTTGAGCGTCTGCTACGACCTGCGTTTTCCCGAGTTGTACCGGGCGCTGGTCCGGCAAGGTGCCGATCTGCTGCTGGTTCCCAGTGCCTTCACCCACACCACCGGCCGGGCGCATTGGGAGTTGTTGCTGCGCGCCCGCGCCATCGAAAATCTGGCCTGGGTGCTTGCGCCGGCGCAAGGGGGCCTGCATGACAACGGCCGCAGGACCTGGGGCCATTCGATGGTGGTTGATCCCTGGGGCGTCGTGGTGGCGCAGCGCGACGAGGACGGCGCGGGCGTCGTTCTGGCCGATTGCGACGCCGCTCGAGTGGCCCAATGTCGCCAGCAACTGCCGGCGCTGGACCATCGCGTGTGGTGACGCCAGAGCCCGTGTTGCCCCTGGCTTCGGCGCTGGTGGCCCTGTTGCGGCGCTGGGGCCTCTGGGCCGCGCTCATCGCGCTGGTGCTCGCCCTCTTGCTCACGCTGGTGTGGCTGGCCGGTCGGTACGAGGCCAGCCAGATGCAGGACGGCCTGGAGCGCGACGTCGACACCGCAGTGGCGTCGATCCGCGCGGGCCTGGTGCGCAACATCCAGAGCATGCAGGCCTTGCACCGCGGGCCCACCACGCCCGAAACCTGGCGCGCGCAGGCCCAGGTCCTGCTGCAGGAGCGACGCGAATTGCTGCGCCTGGAGTGGCGGCAGCCCCAGTTGCAGGTGCAGGTGGGGGTCGACACGCCCTACCGCACACCGGTGTTCGAGCATTTCGGACGCGAACTGGCACAAAGCGAGGTCAACCTGGCTTGCGGCAACGCGCGCCGCATCAGCGGACCCGCCTATTCGGCCAGCTACTTTGTGCCGCTGCGCGAAGGCGTGGGCATCGAGGTGATCGAGTTGTGCATGCCCATCGACACCGGGGGTGTGGATGGGCAGCGGGGCTTTGCCGTGCTCACGTATTCGCTGCAGGAAATTCTGGGCAACCTGATCGGCGAGGCGCTGGTGTCGGGCCGCGAGGTGTCCTTCACCGAAGCCGATGGAACCCGCCTGGCGCTGCTGGGCTCGGTGCGCCGCGCCACCCGTGTGTTCACGGCACGCCAGTTGCTGGACCTGCCCGGCACGGCCCTGGTTCTGCGCATGGACCGGTGGCGCGCCGCGCCCGACCTGTTCCCCAATGTGATGACGGCGCTGGTCACCGCGATGTCGATCGCCCTGCTGGTGGTGCTGGTCATCCTGGGCAAGGACATGCGGCGGCGCCTGCGCGCCGAGCACGACCTGGCCGAGGCGCTTGCGTTTCGCAAGGCCATGGAGGATTCGCTGGTGACGGGCTTGCGCGCGCGCGATCTGCAAGGCCGCATCACCTATGTGAACCCGGCCTTCTGCCAGATGGTGGGCTTCGAGGCGGACGAGTTGCTGGGCCGCAGCGGCGCGCCACCGTATTGGCCGCCGGAATTCGTGAGCGAATACGAACGCCGCCTGGCCGTGCGTCTGGCGGGCAATGCGCCGCCCCGCGACGGGTTCGAATCCGTGTTCATGCGCAAGGACGGCAGCCGCTTCAGCGTGTTGATCATCGAGGCACCCCTGATCAACGCGGCGGGCGTGCAGACCGGGTGGATGAGCGCCTTCCTGGACATCAGCGAGCAGCGCCGGATCGAAGAGCTTTCACGCGCGTCGCAGGAGCGCCTGCAGGCCACCGCACGCCTGGCCACCGTGGGCGAGATGGCATCGTTGCTGAGCCACGAGCTCAACCAGCCCCTGGCCGCCAT